>CAXBKC010000325.1:0-5066 GCA_963975615.1 uncultured Oleiphilus sp. | reverse complement strand
ATCAAGGTAACGGCAACACCTAACTTAGCTAAACCCAAAGCAACGTTCGCAGCACCACCTGCACGATTTTCTTCAGTCGAAACTTTTACCACCTGAACCGGAGCTTCTGGTGAGATACGTGATGTTCCGCCATGCCAGTATTTATCTAGCATCACATCACCAACGACCAGAACACGTTTATTTGTAAAAGTTAGGTAAGAAGAATTCATAGTCTGCGCTTATTCCAGTAATATGCATCGATTTTTGAGAGAATGCATTTTATCATACTATCCAATGTTTTTTCATAACCCAAAAAACCTACTTGATAATAATTGAAAGCTTATCCAGCTTTAATTACGAACAAGCAGGCGAAGGCGATTTATACATGCTGGATTCACTTATAAAAGATGGCCAAGATTATCTTTTCAAGAACCTGTTAAAGCAGTGGCTAAAGCATGGTCTTCATCCCGAACTGGGATATAGTTATGAGAGCCTAAACCATGATTGGTCTGTTAATCCTATTGGCCGCATTCGCTTACTAACCCAATGCCGCCAACTTTATACCTTCTCTCATGCCTATCTTGAAACTCAGGATGAACAATGGCTATCACCATTAAAGCCTCTTTTTGAATTTATACTGACGCATTACTGGATCGATGAGGCATGGATCTTTTCCTTAAATGATGATTTGACTGTAAAAGACCAACATTCTGACTGTTATGCCTTAGCGTTCGTACTCTTATCTTTCAGTTATTACTTTGAGGCTACAAAGGATAAACGTGCCCTTAAATTCATAGAATACACTCATCAATTTCTACAACAAAAAATGGCCTGTGAAAATGGTGGCTTCTTAGAAAAATTGCCTAAACCTAAAGACAGTGTAAGAAGACAAAACCCTCACATGCATTTATTAGAAGGCTATCTTGCTGCCTATAACGCCACCAACAGCAGTGCCTATAGAGAAGAAATCAAAAAATTATTAAATTTAACGACAGCCCATTTTTTTGATTCATCATCAAATAGCTTAATAGAATTCTTCCACTACGACTGGTCTGTTCACGAAACACTGGGCGAAAGCATTGAGCCTGGACATCATTTCGAATGGGTATGGCTGCTGCATCAAGCTAATAATATTTTTCCTGATCAGCATTATTTAGACATTGCCGACTCTCTTTGGAAAAAAGCCTGTGATTACGGCTTCGATTCGAAGGGCGGAGTTTATAATCAAATTCATGCGAAAACAGGCAAAGTGCTTGATGCTGAAAAACGGATCTGGCCAATTACAGAGTATTTGAAAGCGCTATGCGCACATAAGCCAGAGAATCCAGAAACTCAAAAGCACTTAGTGAGCAGCCTCGAATTTTTATTTAAGCATTATCTAATGAAAGATGGTTCTTGGAACGAATATTTAGACGCCCAAAATCTAGCAAAATCGTACCCTCTACCTGGCACCACTAGCTACCATATATTCTTGGGGCTGATTGAGGTAGTAAGATGGTCAAAAGCCAAGCTTTAATATCTATTCTGAAAGGGTAAGTAATGTAAGAGCCCTGCCAGGGCTCCAATACTTAGGCTGCCAATGATGTCTGCTTCAATGGTTTATTCAGCACTTTGTCATATAGAAAAATTAATGCAGCTCGCGCTTGATTTAAACGGGCTCTAGATAGGGACATACTTTTAGTTACGTAGCGCAAGAAATCACTGACATTTCTTTCCGTCAATAGCTTGGGACTTTGTAAATCGTAGAAAGTAAGATACTGACTAATCCAGTGTCTATAAGTTTGGATAGTCCGTGCACTTAAATGTTGCGCTTTGACTGCCTGAGCAAGCTCTGTTGATAAGCCAGGAAGGCACTCATCTAATGCAATAATATTACTCATATTAACTCCTTTTTACCGCTTATAGAGACTTTATGCGTAACTCACAATCCATGTGCGAGCCTCTTATAATTATTGTTTTTTTTATCGTAGATAATGGACCAACCAAAAAGGCTGATCCAAAGAGTGAGCTAAATTAGCCCTTTAATGCTTCAACTTCATTAATATATTTTTGCATAGCCTGCTCATTTGACTGGCCTTTTAGTTCTTCCCAAGCGCTATATTTTGCTCTTGCAACAAAATCCATCATGCCTGGTTTTTTTCCAGAAACATCACCTTCTGTTGCTTGCTTATATAGTGCATACATTTGTAGCTTCTGCTCATTTGAAAGTTGAATATCACCTTCAGCGTTTTGAACAAAGCTTACCGTTTCTTCAAATTGTTTTTGTAAGTCACTCATTTCAAGCACCTCCTGTTTTAAAGTGGCGCGATTATAGCGCGCTTAATTTAATATCGATAGCATTTATATCCAAACACAGACTCGAGAAGCATGTATAATCAGACTAATTTGTGAACCCGTTTTGATTACAGTACATTAATTTCAAACAAAGCGATTTTTTACCTAGGAAAGATCATGCCATCTCAAAATAAACTTAATAAAATTGTCAGCAATATAAACGCGCTCCCTGAATTTTTAAGGTCAAAAGCACTCTCGACCTTTTTTGGTAAAATGGTCAAATTTACGGGTACTGCCGGCATAATAATAGAAGAACTGAATGACCAAAAAGCAGTCATTAGTTTAAAAAATAAGAAAGTCGTGCAAAATCATATTGGCTCTGTTCATGCTGTTGCTAGTATTCTGATTGCTGAATCAGCTAGTGGTTATGTCGTTGCGATGAACATTCCCGATTCCTCAGTACCAGTCATTAAAACAATCAAAGCTGAATATACAAAGCGTGCTAAAGGTGACATGAAAGCAGTTGCTAGCTTAACGAAAGCCCAAATTTCTTCGATGAAAACAAAAGACAAGGGCGAAACAAGCGTTAAGGTAACAATCACTGACGGCGAAGGTAAAGAACCTATTGTAATGGAAATGATTTGGGCATGGACTCCAAAAACACGCTAATTAGCAAGCTATCCATTTTTCAACGCCTTCCCATTTTCGGGATTGTCTTTGTGCTCATAGCCAGTGCGGCATTTTATTTATGCCGCACTCAAAATGAACAAGCATGGCACTCTATTAATGATTATTATTCCGAACACTTACTACAGCAGGAAAAGCTGATATATCAGGATTTTTATTATAAAAGGCTCGCAATTGAACAAAAGGGAACAGAAGCTCAACTAGCTCTTATTAAGCAGGCTATCTCAGACCAAGACCATAAAACCCTGTCTCAGATTATCCTTTCAGACAGAAGCTTCAGAACATACCTTGCTCAAAAAGCCCCTATTTATTTTTCCAACTCAAAAAAAGAACAGTGGTTAAATTACAATCAAGCCTTAACGACTCATTTACATACATTATCTGAATATCAGTTCGCTATTATCCCGGAGCTATTTATTGCTTCTCCTGCCATTGCCAATTTATTCACGTATATTTTTGTCGATACACAACTAATCAACTTCCTATCTAACATTTTTCTATTTTTACTGTTATCTGTAGTCGTTGAGCGATTTATAAAGAAAAGCCTATTTTTAATGATGCTTATGGCCGCCAGCGTCGCCTTTAGTGGCCTATACCTTTTTACTGCAGATTCATTTACACCACCATTAATGGGCTTAAATGGCACTATATATCTAATGGGGCTTATTATACTGTCCATTTCTTTAAAGATTCACTCTCAAAGAGGGCATCGGCGCTCCAAACTTTATTTATTAATAGGCTTACTCATATTGAGCTCAAAGCTTACACTCGATTTTTATTTAGCTATCTTCAATCACGATTTCCTGATCAGCCTAACAGTCGTAAGTATTTCTGGCCTTTTAGCCTCTTGGCTATATCCTCATCTATTTTATCCACAAACAAGAGCATCAAATTCGAATACCATTAGAAGTGACTTCTTACCTAAACATGGCAGGCAAAAATACTCTGAAGCACTTCTAGGGCTAAGTCGTTTCAATTTTGATTATTCTAGAACGCTTTTGCGTAGACTTAGGAAAGATTACCCAAACTCACTTCATATTTTAGAAAGTAATTATCACTTAGAAAAGTTACAGCCAGAGGCTGATAACTTTTGGGCCTTAGCCCAAACAAGGATTGAACATTGCCTTACAGAGCAAAACTACATTGGTATGTTATCAATCTTCCAAGATATTCAAAAAGCAGCACCAAACAAGCAAACAGCCGGTAAGCATATATCTCCTGACCACTACCTAAAAATATTAGTTGTATTTGTACATCATGGGGATATTAAAAAAGCCGAACATGCATTTATGTTTCTTGAATTAGCTGGCGAACAAACACTGGTAAAAGACGCATGTAAGTTACTGATAGAGACATTTTCCAAGAAGCAGGACCATAAGAAACAAGAACAATATCGCGCCTTGCTTGATAATTACCTTTAAACAGACTTGGCTCATGATGGAGATTCGATGTTTACCGAAACTATTATAGATTTAATAAGGCATGGCGAGCCCGTTGGTGGTCAAAAGTTACGTGGTGCTTTAGATGACCCATTATCAGACTTAGGCTGGCAGCAAATGTTCAGCAGTGTAGAACAAACTCAGCCATGGCAAGCGATCATCAGTTCTCCCTTATCTCGCTGCCATGCCTTTGCACAACATTTAAGTACGCAGCTTGAATTACCTCTCTCCACCAATGAACAGTTTCAGGAGATTAATTTTGGTATTTGGGAAGGTTTAAGTGTTAAAGAGCTTATGAAAAGAGAACCGAATGCATTGCGTAATTACTGGGAAAATCCTGATAAATATGCTCCCGAAGGCTCAGAACAAATGGCAGATTTTCTGCTTAGAATTCATCACGCTTGGGATCTACTCATTGATACAAAAAAAGGCCATCATCAGTTATTAGTTTGTCATGGCGGCGTTATTCGCGCCATTATCATGCGTGTATTGGGTATGCCTAAGGAGCATTTATGGAATATTGATGTGCCATATGCAAACGTTAGCCGTATTGTTTATCATCACTTTCCTGACGGTGGATCTACCGCCCAGCTAAAATTTCATCAAGCAAGCTTCCCTCTACATGAAGCTTAGCAACAGCTAAACGAAATCTTCTGGTAAATCTAAGTCATTAACCCTTGATAATAG
>CAXBKC010000324.1:0-5067 GCA_963975615.1 uncultured Oleiphilus sp. | reverse complement strand
CTTATCCTTGCGCCTACACGAGAACTAGCAATCCAAGTAGCTGAAGCCTGTCAAAGCTATGCTAAATATATTAAAGATTTTCAAGTGCTACCTATATACGGCGGTCAGAGCTATACAAATCAGCTTCGCCAACTAAGTCGTGGCGCTCAAGTTGTTGTTGGTACTCCGGGTCGAGTCATGGACCACATGCGCCGAAAAACACTCAGCCTTGACCATCTTAAAACATTGGTACTTGATGAAGCTGATGAAATGCTACGCATGGGCTTTATTGATGATGTTCAATGGGTACTAGAACACACTCCACCCACAAGGCAGATTGCATTATTTTCTGCCACGATGCCTGCAGTCATTAAAAAAGTTGCTGAAAAGCACCTTACTAATCCAGTAATAATCAAAATAGCGGACAAAACATCTACCGCGAAAACGATTCGTCAACGTTACTTAACCAGCGCCGGCATCAACAAATTAGACGCATTAACGCGCATTCTAGAAATTGAAGAATTTGACGGCATCATCGTTTTCGTCAGAACAAAAGTTGCAACCGAAGAACTTGCATCCAAATTAAATGCTCGCGGCTTCTCCAGCGCCGCTTTAAATGGCGATATAGCACAAGCGACACGCGAGAAAACAGTAGCACGATTAAAATCTGGTGATATCGACATCCTTATAGCTACAGATGTTGCTGCTCGCGGGCTTGATGTAGAAAGAATTAGCCACGTCATCAACTTTGACATTCCTTATGATACTGAAGCGTATGTTCACCGTATTGGCAGAACCGGCCGTGCAGGTCGTTCTGGTGAAGCTATTCTGTTTATTGCGCCTCGTGAAAAAAGAATGCTTAGCTCTATTGAAAGAGCGACTGGACAAACGATCGAGCGCATGGCAATCCCATCTGCTACCGACATTAATCAGATTCGTGTCGACCAATTTAAAAAGAGCATTCTGGATAGACTGGAAAATAATAATATTTCATTTTTCCAAGATATCATTGAACAATTAATAGCTGACAGCCAAGCAGATCCAGTACGAATTGCTGCCGCCTTAGCACATCTCAGCAATGGCAATAGACCATTTTTACTAGACCCAAAGAGTGACCAAAAGCTCAACCGCGAAGTAAAAGAAAGAGACAGGGATTCTAGCCCTCCTCGCGAGAGAAAAGAAAAGTCTAGAGCCAGCAAGACTCCAAGACCTCTGAAAGACCATCCTGACATAGAGCTAGTTAGGTATCGCGTTGACGTTGGCTATAACCATGGCATAAAACCTGGCAACATTGTTGGGGCTATTGCTAACACAGCTGACCTAGACAGTGATTACATTGGTCAAATTGATATATTTAATGATTTCAGTACAGTTGATTTACCGGCAGGAATGCCAGCTTCTGTCGTTTCTTTATTACAAGGCGCTCAAGTTGCAAATCGACCATTAAGCCTTCGCCCTGTATCTGATCAAGATATTGAGAATTCAGATTCAGCGCCAAAAGGAAGAAATTCCCGAGGCGGAAGGGAAGGTTATCGAGGAGACAGAAAAGACTCTAGGCCCAAAGATAGAGGCCCTAAAAGCAAAAGTTTTAAAGATAAAGATGGCAAACCATCTAAAGGAGCTCCTGCAAGAAAGCGCAGCCCCAAACCTTAAACAAAAAAGCCCTGAAAATTCAGGGCTTTTTTATGTGTCATCAAGTAATACAAAAAACAGTAATTACTTACTATTATCAATCATATACTGAACGGTTTCTTTAATCTCATCATCAGAACAGGATGCACAAGTCCCCATAGGAGGCATGGCATTAATACCTGAAATTGCATTAGCCGTTAACGTATCCAAACCTTTTTCTAACCTAGCAGTCCATGCGGCTGCATCGCCAAGCTTAGGCGCCCCTAATACACCAGAGCCATGACATGCCGAACATGAGCTTGTGTATATTTCTGACGCATCTTTAGGACCTGAAGCGGCTGCCATTGAAGCTGTACCGCAATCATCACCCTCAACACAAACCTTACCTACGGGCTTAAGTCTTTCTGCAATAGATTGATCATCCATGGCAGCGTTAATAGAGAATGCCAATGATAGACCAAAGACTACAGACATTAAAATCTTCACAGTTTTGTTCACTTCTCACCTCATTATTAGTTCAGTTTTTATAAGATTTGGCTGCATTATAGGGCATAACGACCCGTTCTCAAACAATAACCGACTCCCTAAAAGAGAAAGAGCCAACAAACGACTTTAATAAGTGGCTCTCCATCGAATAGCAAATAAACCAACGGCTTATTTATCGTCTACAAATGCAAATATGATTTTTTTGAAAAACCTTCTAATTAAATTGTTGATTCCATATTCATTGACTACAATGAATATGAGTTTGGAGCTATTTACCGGTCATTCTTTGAACAATTAAACCAAAGTAAACCATTAAAAGAAATTCAAACAGTACTATGAATACAGACTAATTCTTAGCTGTATTCATCAAAAGATAAATTAAATGAAAAAGGTTAGATAATGTCAGAAAAACTTGTAGGAACCGTAAAGTGGTTCAACGAATCAAAAGGCTTTGGTTTTATTCAACGCGAAAATGGTCCGGATTTATTCGTTCACTTTAGCAACATTCAAGGTGACGGTTTTAAAACTCTTGCAGAAGGCCAAGCAGTTACTTTCACAGAAGGTTCTGGCCAAAAAGGTCCACAAGCTGAAAATGTAAATCCAGCTTAAGAATTTTTTACCTCATTCAATCACATTGAATGAGGTATCTTCCTTTTTAAAAAACTTCCTTTTACCTCTACTTTAACCGCCTAACTACTTTCTTAATTAAGTCATTTGCTTTATAAGTAGCTCGATTAAAACGCACACGTATTTTTTGTAACAGTGAATATTCAATTATACGACGCTGATATAAATGCAAACTAACAGCCCCCCATACTTCCCACCATTTTATAGGGTTCATCCCCTTTCCGGTCTTGCCTGTCTCTTTATTTAACACCAATACGTTTAATTTCAAACGCTTTGACCTAGGATGAACAAGTGATATACCTTCATCCTTAAAGCCCATTTTTTTATAGCGGCTAAGGCTTTCTTCAGTACTAGCCACCATCACGTATTGCTTACCTGCAGATAAGCCTTCTCGATACATTGCCTCAAACACACCATGCAAAACATCGGTATCCTGATAATATTTTTCAATGCAAATAGCCGTAATTTCCATCAACTCCTCATATTGAGGAAGTTTTGAAAACTGGCTTTTTGGAAGAAGCAGATCGAGTTCAAATGGTTTTTCGCCTTGCTCGCCAAACACCAGCAAGGCACTACCAATTACACGCTCATTATGAAATACAATTAGAATTCGACCATATGCATCTTGCTGCAAAGCAAACTTCGCTATTGGGTCGTCTTTTGCACAAAGGCCTTGGCTTGCATAAGACTTTCTTCTTAATTTCAAAACTGCTTCATATTCAGCTTGAGTCTCGACAAAACGATATTGCACTAACGTTTGAATATGCTGCGCATTAAGGCCAGCCCTACTGATATCTCTTGGCGTTTTTTGTGCGAAATGGAAGCAATGTTGAGATAGTTCATCTTCGGCCTGAAAAGGTAGAGTTGGCGTCTCGATAAAACATCTAATTTTATTCATATCTGTTAATGAGACATTGGAAACTCTGCCTACGACAGACTGCAAACCAGCGATAGATGCCAAGCTATATTTAACTTCCATACCTTCAAATAGAGTGAATTCAGTTTGAATACCAGTTGCATAAAAGCCGTTTTGAGATAAGCTTTCCACCTCAAAATAGCTATTTTGTTTATAAACAAAGGGATGAATAATTTGCCCTTTCAAGCTTTGCTCAGCAGTCAAATGGACAGGATGAAAGTTAGCATGCTTGCTACTTTGCTCATGCTCAATGACGGCTGAGATTTTAACCTTATCTTGCTTGGTCTTTTGTTTATCTATCACGATGCCATTAATTAAATAATGTTGATAGAGTAAAGGGCTCACGGACACCTGAACCCGGCCACCTACATTTAAGTGCGCAGCATCTTTTTCTTTTAGGGAAATAGCAAAACCTAAACTGGAAAAGTCTGTAAGCTCTGCCCGAAAAGTAGAACCATCCAGTTTAATATAGGCTTGGAAACCGTGCTTCCCAAAGAGTGCTTGTCTAGCAACTCGCCGATCTTCACGGTGGATAAATTGGGTTTTATATTCCATAAGTAAGAATAAACTCTTGCGTCTACTGCTTTGGTTTTATTGTTATAACGACTGAAATGTATTTTGTACAATTATACTTACAATAACAACTCTCTGATATCTCCCATTACTTTTGCTAGTAAAGTTGTGAAGCGTGCACCATCGGCACCATTTACCGCACGATGATCATAAGATAAGGAAATAGGTAATATTAAACGCGCTTCAAAATTATTTTCTTCCACATAGACAGGTTTCATCTGAGCTTTTGAAATGCCCAATATGGCAACTTCTGGTGCATTCACAATGGGAGTAAAAGATGTTCCGCCGATAGCCCCCAAACTTGATATTGTAAAACAACCACCTTGCATGTCTTTTGTTTTCAATTTTTTCTCACGTGCTTTATTTGCTAGATCTTGGCACTCTTCAGCAAGTTCCCAAATTCCTTTTTTATCGACATTTCTAATGACGGGTACAAATAAACCATGAGGAGTATCGACTGCAAAGCCGACATGAATAAAGTGTTTCTGGATAATCTGTCGTTGCTCCAAATCTAAAGCAACATTAAATTGAGGCAGCGCCTTGAGCACATAAGCACAGGCTTTCAGCATAAATACGATAGGTGTTAATTTGATACCTTTTTGCTCTGAAACTGCCTTCTGAGCTTTCCGAAAGCTTTCCATTTCGGTGATGTCAGCTTCATCAAACTGGGTGACGTGAGGCAAACTCCAACTTCGCTGCATATTTTCAGCTGTCATAATATGCACTTTGGACATACTCGAAACACTGACCTCCCCAAACTGCTTAAAGTCGGGTAAAGGCAACGCGCCCAGCCCTGCATATCCTGATGAAGCTGTACCATTCTGTCCAAGCTTAACTTGTACTTTGATATAGGC
>CAXBKC010000323.1:0-5081 GCA_963975615.1 uncultured Oleiphilus sp. | reverse complement strand
GGTCATATTCTGGCCCAGCTCAGGGGGCGAATTCCACACCCAACGTCGAAGAGCCGAAAATGATCTGCCATACCACAACGAGGTCAGTGACAGCTAAGACGGTGATCAAAGCGTTTGACGAGTTTTAAGTGCGCAAAAAACTGTATTCTCACTTTGTAGTGCTCGATAACGCCAGGATACACCTTTCAGGCAAAAAGTCGTTGAGTGAATGCACACCGTTTGCATATGTTCGACCTACTCGCCAGAGTTGAATCCTGAGTGAGATATTGAGTCGTCAGATGAGGTATGTAAAGCCACTGTTAAGCGCTTTCCTCTCATGTGATCGCATCTGTGATGAGATACACCGGCCATTGAGTAGCTATGGAACTGATCATGCAATTAACGTTGAATGAGCGCTTGCTAGGACAGTATTTATTTTGGGGGCAAGCGATTCAAAAGCCAGTGAAACGCCAAGGAATGAAGTGGCGGTTTATCAAGGTCCTCTCGAAACTGGTTCCAGATCATGACTAACGAAACAATTATTAAACTCATTAGCATAGCTATAAGCCCCCATTTGTTCATCACTTATTTCTCCGTCTTGCGCTGCCTTTATATAATTTCGAGAAACCTGCAGGCCATTTTTTTCGGCAGCGCTCATATCAAGCGCCTCGATATCGTCATCCCATTCGTGCATGCTTAAGACCTCTCAGGTAATTTAACAAACTTTTTCATGCGCATGCGAGTTTTATCTGGGAAGCCCTACCTTGCCAAAAATCATCTAATCCACTGATATAAATGGGGTAAATACCATTTCCTGCTAGTAAGGCTCGTTAGAAAAATGCGCATGCACTTCAACATTATCACCCGTCTCTGAAAATTGCGCATAAGCATAAAAACTCTGATCATAAGCAATTTTTTATATGTATTTGCAAGATTATCCTCTGGCAATACAAGCCTTCACGTTACAGCCCTCCCCTCTGCTTTACCGATCAAGTGAAGCAGAGGGAGTTTTTCTTCACGAAAATAGACCTTTACTCAGCTCTGAAAGGGATGGCTTGATCAGCCAGCAAACTTCCCTTTAGAAGGCAAGAATCGGCCAGGAGCTGCCTTTTAGCCGTCTCTGATATAACGCCTCAAACACTGGCTGAGCGTAGCGCAGTCCGAGTGCTTTGATTTGTTAGATTTCATTACCGTTTACTTCAGAAATAAAAGTACACAGGTGGCTAATACGATCATTTAAATCGAGAACGTTAAGGTTCACATCATTATTTTCAACATAGTGCTTTGCAACCTTTACTTTGCTCGCGGTCCGCTCTTCTGTACTTCGTGTCTTTTTATATTTCAATAGATTTTCCCATTCCCCTTTTGCAAGAAGGTGAGATGCGGAGGGATGAACCGCTACAACACTTTCCTCTACCTTGTCATAATCTAGGTAATTTTCAACTTCTCGACCCTTGGTGACCCAGGCAAATCCAGGACCTGAATCAAACTCGGCCTTAAGCCTTTTCTTCGTTGCATTTAATCTAGATCTAGGATTTTCTTTATCACTATCGAACATAATTACTGTGTTTCTATTTAGCTTTCTAACAGAAATAAAGTCATCTATTCTGTCTTGCACTTCATCATCGTCTAGGGCTGTAAGATGGCTAAAAAGTCTTCCACCATAAAACATAATAGAGTAGTGAACCCCTTCAACCAAATCAGGGTTCTTAGATGAAATCCAATAATTTAGATAAATCCTGTCAGATGGGCCTTCTACCCATATTATACAATTAGCTTGAAGTATATCTGAGGCTTTGTACCCCAAATCATTACAAATGCTAGATCTTTCTTTGGTGCTAGCAATCGCAATTACAGATGACGAGCCATCAACTTGTGTCACATGAAATATTTCTGATTCAACTGCATCGAGCAAATGAGCTGAGTGAGTAGTAAAAAAATATTGATTATTTGTACTGTCGGCCAAATATTTTACTAACTTTTTTTGCAGCAATGGGTGGAGATGTAATTCAGGCTCCTCAACGCAGAGTATAGTATTTTCAAGAAGAGTGGCTGCTGCTGCGAGAATAACAACTTCGTGTACCCCTGTACCCAAAGACTCAAGAGGTAGTGTTTTACCATCCATATGTATCAAGATCATATCCCTTGAGTAGGGGATTTCTATTTCTGCACTTTTATTTTCCAAAACCTCACGGACAAAGTTATTTATAGCGATGAATTTTTCCTTATCAGCTTGCTCGACGAGAGGAGGATTTTGAATTTTTGCCAACCGCTCAATGATTCCTTCACCACTATAATCACCTGCTTCGCTACCAGCGGAACCTATTTTTCTTATCGCTGGTATAACTTCGACACTCGGTATCTGCGATGGAATATAAGATATTGCTTTAATAGTTTGAGGCACCCAGTGAGCTCTAATGTCACCTTGGCTACTATTAGTAAGGGCGCTCCAGAGATTTTGCCACTCACGATGTTCTAAAGCAGGCAGTATGTCCTCAATTTCTATTTCTAATGAAAAATCACCATTATAGTTGGCTGATTTATAGGTAAACCAAACATCACCGTTAACATCTGAAAAATGCTCTGATGTAAGTAGCTTCTTTGCCACCTGCCGGTGTACTCGGTTGCGCTGATCATCAGGTAATAATTTTTTTATATATTCATCAATTTCACTTCGGAAAACCGGAAATGAGATTCTATGATCTGCTCTTTTCTCAGAAATATGCCTATCGATATCTTTGAAAGGTATGTCCTGCTTATCTCCTATTTGCCTTTGGTTTTTGGCTTTTGATACGAAGTATGGATATTGCTCACTTAAGAAATTAACAATATTAGACTTGCCGATATTATTTTTACCAATGATAAGATTAACTTTACGCAAAGGAGCTATTTTAGTTAACTTATTACCAAAACTTCGATAACCAGAAAATCCAAAACCTTTTAAAAGCACAATACTTTCCCCATAATCTAACAGTGATTATACACCCCTCTACATAACCTCAATGAACCCGTCGGCGCGTTTATTCAGGTTATAAAGCCCTATGTTCACGATCTATCCCATTGAAATTAAAATCAATTAGGTATAAATAGACAGAATAGCATAGATTACCGTGCCGGCTGCATAACACGGCTGAATCAGCATGCCGCTTACGCCGGAAGGGCCGCTTTGGGTCGTCTGCTGTCGTACGCAATCGCCACCACTAGATAATGCAGCGAGTACCTATTGCGCTTCGTTGCCACCTTTATCTCCGAAGTAGTCATCGGTTGCCACAAGACCCAAGGTTCCATCTGTTTTCAAGGCAACAGTACAGCCATCTTCACTGAATAAGTTTTGCACGCGGCGTTCCTGCTTAAAGTAGGCTAGGGTGCTGAAGAAACAGCTTTCGCACAGGTGCAGCTCATATCGTTCGCCATCGTGTTGAGATCCGTAGCCCCAGTGCGCTTGAAGCGTTGCGAATTCAAGCCCTCCGTCTGCTACTTGCGTAGAAGTTAGACATATATCACAGCGTACGTCGGTAACTGTATCGACTTCTACTTTTTCAGTCACTTTCATCTTTCTCTCCCTTATGTGCCGATGGCTTCCGCTTGCCTTGCGATTGCATCAGTCGGTGCTGCGAATAAACGGGTCAGAAACTTTGTGAGTCGATCGCCATCGTTGGTGTGATGTGCCGTCGCTGGACGGGACGCTGCAACCTATCTTTTGGAAAGCTCAGTCATCGCTGTTTGTCTGATACTCGAATAAATCTCCTACCTGGCAGCCAAAGTAATGGCATAGCGCCTCTACGGCCTCAAGCTCTATTCGGCTAGCTGTTTCGTGATACAGCCGTGTAATGGTGCCCCGGTTAATACCGGTTTCACGGGCCACATCAACGATTTTCAGCTTTCTCTCTCCCATGATCCGAGATAAGTGACACTTGATCATAATGACTCTCTATAAATTTATTTGTTCTCCTGTAGATCTAAAAGGCTTGCAAAAGGTCTTTTATAGCCTATCCTGTTCTTCAGGAGATCATTAAGTTTCTTGGTAAGTCCTAATGAGCTTCTAAGACTCTACCACGAGGAGAGAGAAAATGTCTTATTGCTATCTAACAACCGCAGAGCTTGCCGAGCGCATCAAATATGACTCGCGCACTATTCGCGAACGCCTGAAGGACAGCGTGTTGCTGGAAGGTATTCATTACATACGTCCGTTTGGCGGCCGCAAGATTCTTTATTTGTGGGAGCCAATCGAGCGCGATATGCAGCTGCACTCGAAAGAAGAAAGTATTGGCGTACCGATGGCTGGAGGGGGTGTTTGCTATGGGTAAGATTCGAGTGCGAGAGAAAACGAATAAACTCTTTTTTGATTTTCGGTATCTAGGTAAACGGTGTCGCGAGCAAACCACCCTAGACAACATAGCTGCTAACCGTAAAAAGTTAGAGCGGATTCTGGAGAAAATCGAAGCGGAGATTACGCTGGGCACGTTCGATTATGGTCGCTACTTCCCGGATAGCCCGCGAGCAAAGACGTTAAGCAAGCGTGCACTGACTACCTTAGGAGGTTATCAAGCGACGCCGTTACTGCGCGAGTTTGCTGAGACGTGGTTTGCGGAGAAAGAGATCGAATGGCGCGAGTCACAGATCGTCACCGTGCAGGGGTGTCTGGATCGCCATATCTTGCCAGCGTTAGGGCATAAGGAAGTCGGCAGCATCACCCGTGCAGAAATTCTTGAGTTCCGGGCGTCACTCGCCAAAGTAAATACCCGGAGCGGCAAGAAACTCTCTGCCAGTCGCATTAACCACATCATGACGCCATTGCGCATGATGTTGAATGAAGCCGCCGACCGCTATGAGTTTAGCTCACCGTACCGCGGGATTAAATCGCTCAATGTGCCACGCACCGATGTGGAACCGTTTTCCCTAGATGAGGTGCAGCGGATCATCAGTAACGTCCGCGACGACTTTCGTCAGTACTACACCGTGCGCTTCTTCACGGGCATGCGAACCGGCGAGATTGACGGCTTAACCTGGGAGCATGTGGATTTCTCCCGACGTCAGATTCTAGTGCATCAAGCGATGGTGAACGGCAAGGTTGTGCCCACTAAGAACGATGGGTCCTTTCG
>CAXBKC010000322.1:0-5083 GCA_963975615.1 uncultured Oleiphilus sp. | reverse complement strand
CACTATAAACAAACATCCAAATAAAGATAAATGTTTTGATTGGATTAGGAATAAGGTTGAATCCGGGTCAACTTTAGATAGCGTCTCATATAAGTCTGTACTATCGATGTTAGCAACATAATGACATTGAAAGCCTTCTAAGGCGTAAGGTACAAGCGCATCGGTTACCATTTTCGGTCCTAAAAAAGAACCCCCAATACCTATACTGACCAAGGTATCTATTGGCTTGCCCTTAGCGCCTAGGTATTCATTATTGTGCACTTTATCGAGGAAACTTTGCATTTTGTTATGGCAGAGCCGAACTGCCTCACTCAGATTTTCTGAGTCAACGATGAGATCTTTTGTTTTATCTGTATGTGGCCGTCGAAGTGCGGTATGTAAGGCATGGCGATTTTCGGTATTGTTTAAGTTTTCATTGTTAAAGTTAGCGCCGGTAAATAAGCTTTGCATCTGTTCATTTAATTGTGCTTCTTCAGCAAGCTTAAATAGCAGTGAAAGTGTTGTTTTACTTATTCTATTTTTTGAATAATCAATAAAAATATGCGGTGCTTGAAATGAGAAATCAGAAAAACGATTGCTATCTTCATTAAACAGGTCACGCATATGAACATCTTTAAATGCTTCATAATGCTCTAGAAGTGCTTGATTGCTGGGTAATGAAGTCAGCGTCATCTTAAATCCTTTTTTTTCTTAATTTCAATTGTATGAACTCTATATCACTGATTGAGGTAGTTAGTCTTCGCCAAACAAAGTGATATTGTCTATTAAACGAGTGTTACCTAAATAAGCGGCTACGAGTATGACAAAGCTTTTATCGTGTGAATCTGAAGGTGCTAAGGTCTTAGGGTTAGCAATATTAAAATAATCAGGTTTAAATCCAGCTTCCTCTAATGCTTCATTTGCTTTTTTAGTTAACAGTTTGAAATCACGTTCACCGGCTTCTAAGGCTGCGCGGGTCGCCAATAGTGTTTGATAAATTATAGCAGCCGTATTTTTTTCTGATGAACTTAAAAAGCCATTACGAGAACTACGTGCCAGACCTGACTTTTCACGGGAAGTGGGTATACCAATTATCTCAATAGGAAAACAAAGATCACTTGCCATTTTTCGGATAATCGCGAGTTGCTGAAAATCCTTCTCTCCAAAAACGGCGATATCTGCTTGAACCATATTGAATAGTTTGGCAACCACCGTCGCGACACCGACGAAATGACCGGGACGACTGGCACCACAGTGGTAATCTCCAAGCTTTGGTACATCGACGCGGGTCTGTCCGTCTAAACCATTGGGGTAGACTTCATTGGCATTAGGAGCAAATAATAGATTGCAGCCGTGGGATACTAAAGCACTAGCATCAGCATCTAGGGTTCGAGGGTAGGAGTCTAGATCCTCGTTGGCACCAAACTGCATTGGATTGACAAAAATACTACAAATAATGATATCTGCATGAACTTTAGTTTCGGTAATTAAACTTAAGTGGCCCTCGTGCAGATTCCCCATGGTGGGTACAAAGCCAATTGTTCGGCCTTTCATTCGATGTGATTTGACGAAGGCGTTTAACTCAGAAATAGTGTGGATAGTTTGCATGCACAGCTCGCTATTTAAAAAATTGATCGTTATCCAGAAAAACTAAATTCGGCAGATGGAAAAGCACCCGATTTTACTTCTTGGTCATAAAGCTTGAAAGCATCTTGAATAGAGTTGGCTTCGGCCATGAAGTTCTTCACAAACTTAGGTTTATGGCCTGTGTTAAGCCCGAGCATGTCATGCATAACCAGAACTTGGCCATCGGTAACATTGCCTGCACCAATACCAATAACGGGAACACTGAGCTCCTTGGTAATTAGTTCTGCAAGCGAGCTGGGTACGCACTCTAGTAAAACGATATCAGCTCCGGCTTCAACTAAGGTTTTTGCAGTACTTATCATATGGTTTGCTGCAGCCGCTTCTTTTCCCTGAACTTTATAGCCACCTAACTTATTAACAGACTGCGGGGTTAAACCAAGATGAGCACACACAGGGATACCGCGTTGGCTCAAGTTTGTAATGTACGGCGCAAGCCAAGCATCGCCTTCTAATTTAACTATGTGGGCACCTGCTTTCATCAATCTACCGGCATTATTGAGTGTGTCATTAAGGGAGTTAATTGAATTGAACGGCATGTCAGCCATGATCAGGGAACTTTCATTGCCTCTACTGACAGAAGTAGTATGGTAAATCATATCTTCCAAAGTAACGGGTAAAGTGCTTTCGCGGCCTTGTAAAACCATACCTAAAGAATCACCAACAAGTAAGACATCAATGCCTGCATCAGATGCATGTTTTGCAAACGTTGCATCATAAGCCGTTAGGCAAGAAAACTTTTTATTCTGCTCTTTTAAGGTTTTAAGGCTTAGCGTGGTAACAGGCATAATTGATTCCTCAGTTGTACGCATTAGTCGTACATATTGATGTAAGGCAATGAGTCATTAGACATAACAGCTATATAGCGCAAAGAGTAACGACTTGTTTGAAATGACTCAAGTGAATGTTAAGTGGAATTAGTCGTGAGAGAGAGTTTTTGTAGATCATGATTAATACAAGAAGTTAAATGATCTTTCAATAGGCTCTGATCCGGTAAGCGCCATTCAGGCACGATCTCAAGAGCGGGTATCAACACAAAGTCACGGTTTAAGGCATGGGCATGAGGAATAATAAGTTCAGGATTGACTTGTTTAATACTAGTTTGATCTATGAATAAAATATCCAGATCAATACAACGCTCGCCCCAATGCCTAACTTTGACCCTACCTTGTTGGCGCTCTATTGCTTGGAGAAGTAGTAAGAGCGCTTCTGGTTTTAATTCAGTTTGAATTAAAATAACGGCATTAATAAAACGATCTTGGTCCTGAGGGCCCTGAGGTTGGCTTTCATAGAAGGACGAAGCCTTTATAAGCTCAATATCTTTATGTAAAGAAAGTGTGTTGATAGCCTCCTGAATTTGATCAACAGGCGAGTTTAAATTGCTACCCAAGCCTATTAGTACATTTTTTGACATGGCTTAAACTCGTTTTGGTCGACGTTTTCGCTTGGTAAAAGAAGACTTATCAGAAGCATCCTTTGTATTGTTTGGTGATGGGCGACCTGTCGGTGGTCGGCTTGGTTTTCGATGTGTCGGTGCTGGATTTTCAACTTGGAATTCTGTCCACCATTTTCCTAAACCTTGGCAGTTTTCACCGGCTGACTCTCTAAGGATTAAAAAGTCATAAGCGGCTCTGAACCGAGGTTCCTCAATTAGCTGCAAAGGCTTTTTACCTTGGATTCGTCTTAATCTGATCTGATATTCCCAAATTTCCTTCATCATTAGGGTAAAGCGTTTAGGAATAGCGATATGTTTTACTTGTCCGCTAATAGCTTGTTGCGAAGCTTGTTGCAGGGCAGGAAAGTCAGACATGCCTTTTGCTTTCAACTGGTTCCATAAATGGTCTACTTCGGGCCAAAGTAAAGTTGCATATAAGAATGCTGGTGTGACGGGCTTTTGTGCTTGAATCCGAACATCGGTATTGTTTAAACCCTGCTCAATCATCTCAAGATAAAAGGCTTTCCGTGGGTGATGTTTAAGAGCGTGATGTATAGAAGGAAATAAAGACTCGAAAAGGTGAAAATGCCTCAATGCTTTAAATAGGCTGACTGCATTTCCTGACATAAACAATTTAAGTACTTCATCAAAAAGTCGTGCAGCAGCTATATTTCCTAAAAGGGGAGCCAGTTCATAAATAGGGTTTTTAGTCTTTTCTTCTATATCGAAGTTTAATTTAGCCGCAAACCTTAAGGCACGTAGCATTCTAACGGGATCTTCCCGATAGCGTGTTTCTGGATCACCAATTAAACGGATAAGTTTATTCTGGACATCATCCAGGCTATTTACATAATCATAAATATTGAAGTCTTTTGGGCTGTAATAGAGCGCATTTATTGTGAAGTCTCTTCTAACAGCATCTTCTTCCATCGTGCCATAGACATTATCGCGCAATAACATGCCATGTTCAGATTGCTTTTCTTCATGGGCTTCTGCTTGACCACGAAAGGTAGCCACTTCGATCATTTCTCTACCATAAAGAATGTGTACAAGCTTAAAACGTCTTCCGATAAGGCGAGAGTTTTTGAAAAGCGCATGCACCTGTTCAGGGTGAGCATTGGTAGAAATATCGAAATCTTTAGGCTGCTGATTAAGCAGAATATCGCGCACACCACCGCCAACAAGATAGGCCTGAAAGCCATGGTCGTGTAAGCGTTGCATTACTTTTAAAGCAGAAGGGCTAATTAAGCGCCTTGATACTGGGTGATGATCACGAGAAATAATATGCAAGCAAGTATCTGACATGGTAAGTCTTATAGTTATAGAAAAAGAAAGTTTACCTTTTTATTGCTCGTAATTGAATAGATGAAGGCTTGCTTAGGTAATTAGATATTAAAGGCGGGATAAATAATGACTTAGCAAGGAAAAATCAGTCGCTCTCCGTGACTGACTTTTCCTTGCTGAAAATAGCAGACTCATAAGTTGTTTTTATTATTACCTGTCCATGTCTGTACTTTAGAGCAAAAGCTAACACTTTTGCATGAAAATAGAATAATCAAAATACTTAGAGCGATAGTTATAAAACAGATCTTTTGGTTTATAAGTTGTGCAGCTTTAGCTGTTCTTGTTTTCTTATAAACTACAATCTGATTTATCTTTTTAAGCCGCTAAAAAACTAGGCATTTCAATAAATCTATTTACCCCGCATTTTTTATTTTTATTTTTTGCGGTTTCTGCAACAGTAATAAATTTCTATTTTTATATTTATTTTTAACAATTACTGTTGGTTATTTTTATTCTTCTAACGGGTATATAGCATTAGCTGTGCCATAAATATTTTCTACTTATAAAACAATAAGATAGGTTTTGTCGTTAGTCCTTTTGGCTTAGGGGGCGTAGTTGGTGGGCTTATAAGACTCAACCAATACAACGTTAGTGTTTCCATTGGTAACGCGAGGTAACAAATGTGAATAAATTTTAATCTCTGTAATTTGTTGTAAGGAGATGAGGACCTGGTTCTTTAGT
>CAXBKC010000321.1:0-5088 GCA_963975615.1 uncultured Oleiphilus sp. | reverse complement strand
AAAGTTAGCTTAGTGAAGTGCTCGGGTAGTTCAGGAAAGTTTATTAATGAATAACATCCATACTTTGTCTTTCCGATTACTAAGAAACTAGCATACAATTTTAGTTCTTGTCGCTTTTCTACTGACATAAAAGTATTTTATGTGATGTAGCTTGCACACAATAGATTAGTATATTTCGACTTCAAATTTCTTTCTGAATATAGGTGTTTATATGATTTTCCAGGGTACTAATGAATACGTTGCAACGGATGACTTGCAAATGGCTGTAAATGCAGCCATAACACTGCAAAAGCCACTTTTAATCAAAGGTGAGCCGGGTACGGGAAAAACGATGCTGGCTGAGCAGTTAGCTGATTCATTGGGCTTAAAGCTAATTCAATGGCATATCAAGTCAACCACTAAGGCGCAGCAAGGCCTATATGAATACGATGCGGTTTCTAGGCTTCGTGATTCACAGCTTGGTAATGACAAAGTACACGATATCTCAAACTATATAGTCAAGGGCAAGCTTTGGGAGGCATTTTCAGCAGATGAACGAGTGGTTTTACTGATTGATGAAATCGACAAAGCCGACATCGAGTTTCCAAATGATCTGCTCTTAGAAATAGATAAGATGGAGTTTTATGTTTACGAAACTCAAGAACGAATTGTTGCCAAACATCGTCCTATCGTTTTAATAACAAGTAATAATGAAAAAGAATTACCTGATGCATTTCTTCGCCGCTGCTTCTTTCACTATATTAATTTTCCTGATGAAGCAACGATGGAAAAAATTGTCGATGTTCATTACCCAGATTTAAAGAAAGAGCTATTAAGAGAAGCGCTTGATGTATTTTTTGATGTTAGGAAAGTGCCAGGTTTAAAGAAAAAACCATCAACGAGTGAATTAATAGATTGGCTAAAACTGCTAATGGCTGATGAAATGTCAGAGAAAATTTTACAAGAACGCGATCCATCGAAAGCAATACCACCTCTATATGGTGCCTTGATTAAGAACGAACAAGATGTTCACTTATTACAGCGTTTGGCCTTTATGGCGCGTCGTAAGGGCTAATCAGCAATTAGCAATCAAGGTACTTAAGGGTTTAGGATGAAAAATAATAACAAAGATTACTTTGGTGAAACGCAAACGCTTGTTCGAGATAACGTAGAGCGATTTGTTGAAAAAGAGGTTAGACCTTATATCAATGACTGGGAAGAGGAAGGAACCTTTCCCCGAGAAATTTATGAAAAGGCAGGTGCTGCTGGCATTTTAGGTATTGGTCATCCAGAGCAATATGGTGGAACGAAGGTTGACCTTTTCAGCAAAATCGCAGCTTCAGAAGCCCTAATGCGCTCAACATCCGGTGGTTTTGTTGCGAGTCTAGGTTCATTAGACATCGGACTACCACCAGTATGGAAGTGGGGAAATACTGCACTAAAAGATCGTATCGTTGCCGATGTTTTATCTGGAAAGAAAATTTCTGCCTTAGCGATTACTGAGCCAAGCGGTGGCTCTGATGTAGCTAGCATCAAGACGAAAGCGGTTAAAGATGGTGACCATTATATTGTGAATGGCAGTAAAACCTTCATAACAAGTGGTACAAGAGCTGATTATTATACGGTTGCTGTCAGGACTGGCGGGGAAGGTTATAACGGCATTAGTTTATTGCTAATAGAAAGAGATAGACCTGGATTTAGCCGTGGCAAAGCGCTAAAGAAAACTGGCTGGTGGGCAAGTGATACCGCTGAACTATTTTTTGATGATTGCCGAGTGCCTGTGGAAAACTTAATCGGCCCTGAAAATTCCGGCTTCATCGCTATTATGTCTAATTTTGAAATGGAAAGGCTCAGCCTTTGTGTTATGGCGAATATGACTAGTGAGCTAGCGCTCGAAGAGTCTTTAAATTATGTTAAAACGCGTCAAGCATTTGGGCGGCCTATTGGTAAGTTTCAGGTGATAAGGCATAAGCTGGCTAATATGGCGACACAATTAGAAGCAAGTAAGGCCTTCACGTACCGTTTAGCTGCAAAGATGGAACAAGGGCAATCGGTATTAAAAGAAATTGGTATGGCTAAGAATTTTGCAACATCAGTAAGCGATAAAATCACTTATGATGCAGTGCAGATTTTTGGCGGTATGGGCTACATGCGGGAGACAGTGGTAGAGCGTTTAGCGCGTGATAACCGCATACTTTCAATTGGTGGTGGCACTTACGAAATTATGAACGAATTGATTGCCAAACAGATGGGCATTTAATGAATTTATTAAGATACTTTGGAGATGTAAATGCTAATTAAATTCTTTCAGATGGTTAGGGCGGCAAAAGTTCCTGCATCTTTAAAAGAGTTTCTAGATTTAATGCATGCGCTCGAACAAAAGATTGTGTTCGCGAATGTAGATGAATTTTATTACTTAAGCCGTTTGTGTCTTGTTAAAGACGAAAAGCATTTTGATAAATTCGATCGCGCTTACGGTGCCTATTTTGAGGGTATTGAGTCTTTAGAAGATCTTTTTTCGGAAATGATTCCTGAAGATTGGCTGAAAACTGAGTTTGAAAAAAATCTGACCGATGAGGAAAAGGCTCAAATTGCCGCAATGGGCGGGCTTGAAGAGTTAATGAAGGCTTTCAAAGAGCGCTTGGAAGAGCAAAAGAAGAAGCATCAAGGTGGTAACAAAATGATCGGTACAGGTGGTACCTCACCATTTGGTGCCGATGGTTACAATCCTGAAGGTTTTAGGGTAGGCCAGAAAAGCGGCAAACACGGTCGGGCTGTTAAAGTTTGGGAAAAACGCGCCTATAAAGATCTTGACGGCGATGTCAGTCTGGGCATTCGAAATATTAAATTAGCATTACGTCGGCTAAGGAAGTTCGCACGCCAGGGCGCCGCAGAAGAATTGGATCTCGATGACACTATTCGTTCAACAGCCAGAAATGCGGGTTATTTAGATATTAAAATGGTGCCAGAGCGCCATAACAGTATAAAGGTGTTGTTGTTTTTTGATGTCGGTGGCTCGATGGACCCTCACATTAAAGTGTGTGAAGAGCTATTCTCTGCTGCCAGATTAGAATTCAAACATATGGAGTATTTCTATATCCATAACTTTATTTATGAAAGTGTTTGGAAAGATAATATTCGTAGAACTCACGAGTCAACGAGCCTTTATGAGCTTCTTCATAAATATTCACCTGACTATAAAGTGATCTTTGTTGGAGATGCCTCAATGGCGCCTTATGAGATAACGCACCCTGGCGGTAGTATTGAACACTGGAATGAAGAGGCGGGCGCAGTTTGGATGCAGCGATTAACCAACCATTTCGAGAAAGTTATTTGGATCAATCCTTTACCAGAACAATACTGGGGAGAAGGCGGTTCGCTGGGTATCACTAAGCAGTTGCTTGATAATAAAATGTTCCCGATGACAGTAGAAGGGCTTGAAGCTGGAATGAAATACTTAAGTCGCTAAACGTTGTGACTTAAGTGTTTACAGAAATTACACTTTAGTTTTGTTAATTCTAATTGGGCTGTATAAAAGGTAATCATTCGTATCTTTTTTGTACAGCTACATCCTTATTCTTCATTCCAAAGAAAAACTGTCTTTTAAATTAGTGACATGCCCCCGCTTTTTTTTAATATTAGTTGGTATGATTTAAAAAATAACATTCAACTTATGAATTATTTTATGCTTTTACAATTTCGTACATTTATTATCCTGTTTGCTCTGTTAAGTGTTTTTTCATTGCAAGCTGCTGAACAAAAATCATCATCAGCTAATACTGAGAGTATCGACGAAGAAAGTCTGGACGCATCAGGTAATCCTGTAAAAGCGTCTGATCCAGTCAATGAAAATTTGAATGCTATCGTTGGTGAGGCTGAAAAAATTAAACAAGAGATTATTAAGATCAATCAAGACCTATATCGTTTCCAAGAATCTCTTCTCTACCCAGCAAATACGCAATTAGCCATTTTTCTATCTTATGCTGACAATAGCTCCTTTGTTTTAGATTCAATTGAAATAACCTTAGATGGGCAGATGGTTTCATCGGCGCTGTATCGTGAAACAGAAGTTGAAGCGCTTAAAAAGGGTGGGATTCAACGCGTTTACTTGGGAAGTCTTTCGGATGGTAAGCATAAGCTGTCTATGCAATTTAATGGCCAGGGGCGAAATGATCGGTATTTTCGGCGTAAGAAAATTCTATCTTTTGTTAAAGAAGAGAAAGCCCGCTATATCCAGTTGATTGTTAGTGATAATAATACGACTGGAGAACCCGTCTTTAAAGTTAAGCAGTGGTAAATTTGATGATTGTGAGTCTAAATGGACGCGTACTCCAATTTATGCATTTTCTGGCATTCAGCGTTTTGTTGGTTTTTAGCCTGAATGCGTCTGCAAAAATACATACAATTCCTGATGAACTTTATAATGGTATCATTAAATTTGAGCTAAATAGCGGTCGTTATTTCGATGCGCTCGTAATGATGGATGAAAGCTATCAACAGTCTAATTTTCTTGATTATTTGACTGCTTTGCAAGGATTTAATATTTCTCAAAACCTGCCCGCTCTTATTAAAAAGGCAAAGAAACGTAAAGGTATGAGTGATGCGGATTATTATAAAATTGGCCGTATTGAATACTATCAAGGAAACTGCTTACCCACTCTTAAATCATTCAAAAAAATACAAAGCAACTTATCACTTGAAGATAAAGAGCCTTGGTCATTTTATCGTGCGAATTGCTTCATTAAATTAGGTAGTAATGTAAGGGCAGGACAAGCACTTAACGATGTGTTAGGTGGTATTTGGGCTGCGTATGCTTACTATAATCTAGCGATTTCATACTCCGAAACAAGTCGTGATAAAACCAGAGCATTGGCTTCTTTGGGTATTGCCGAATCATTAAATACGGGTACATCCAAAGAAGCCAAATCCTTAAATGATAGGATTAACCTAGTTGCAGGAAAGCTCTATTTAGATGCCAAGAAATATGATTCTGCCATCCAGTTTTTCAGGAAAATATATTTAAATTCTGAAAGTACACCGGCAGGTTTATATTTAAATGGTTTGGCTTTATTGGAGTCGGGAGACTTTAGGGCTGCAACCCAAACTTGG
>CAXBKC010000320.1:0-5102 GCA_963975615.1 uncultured Oleiphilus sp. | reverse complement strand
TAGTGTTCTGAATCAATAGTTCGTTCGTAAGCTTGTGAACTATCAGGCCAATCGTAAGGCTCTGAGTTATCTATCCAATCGTATGGTTCTTGGTTATCGGCGTAATCGTAATATTCGCTTAGGTAGTCATTTTCTGGTTCGTCATTTATGGATGAATAAACATCCTCAAAGCATGGCCTTAAAACATCTCCACAAAACAAGTGCTCATTCATTTGGTGAATATTGTTTCTGGTAGCGAAATGCGATTTACTCTTGTCCGAGAACTAAGATGCTTTAATATCAATGATGAATGTCAGATTAGTAAGTTCGAAGAATAAAATCATGCCCTCGAATATAATCTATTTTACTAAAGTTGATTTGCATAAATGGAAATGTGGGTTTTTAAATGAGTGAGATAAAACAAAAAATAGCATTATTTATTGATGCAGATAACGCACCTGCAAGTAAATTTGAAGATGTGCTTAGTGAAGTTGCTAAATATGGCGTAGTGACAATTCGTAAAGCTTATGGCAATTGGAAGTCACCCACTCTTAAATCATGGGAGGATCTTCTTCATGAATACGCAATTCAGCCTATACAGCAATATGACTTAACCAAGGGAAAAAATGCTTCGGATATTGCTCTGGTTATCGATGCGATGGATGTTATGTATACCAAAGAAATTGATGTCATGTGTTTTATATCGTCTGATAGCGATTTCACACCTATGGTGACAAGAGCACTTGCTGAAGGAAAGGTTGTATTAGGGTTTGGCGAACGAAAAACACCATCACCTTTTATAAATGCATGTTCGAAATTTCTTTTCTTGGATCAACCTGATACTAAAGATATTGAAAACAATACTAAACCTAAAAATATAAAATCCAATACGAAGTTAATTAGCTTATTACGTCAGGCAATTGAAGCAACCGAAGATGATGACGGATGGGCCGGTCTCGGGCCTGTAGGTGCAAATATTTCAAATAGGACGTCATTTGATTGCCGAAATTATGGTTTTAAAAATTTAAGTAGCTTACTTAAAGCGATCGATTTATTTGAGTTAAAGCGTGATGAAGGAAATACTTATCTGGTACGAGATACAAGAAAAAGTAAAAAGCCTTCATGATATTTTCAAAACTGAACATGTATGACTTTATTTGATAATCCTCCCGAAAAATAATTGAAGTCAAAAGTAGAATTTTCTCGTAATATTTACGCAGGAGATTCTGCATGAAAAAACTTAATAAGCTAAAATAACAAGTTTTTTATGAGTGAAATAGCGATATTTGAAAGTGCAAAGGGCGAAGTGCTTGTTCAGCTTGAGCAGGAAAGTGTGTGGTTAAACCAAAAGCAGATGGGTGAACTTTTCGATAAAAATGTTAGAACCATTAGTGAACATATTAATAACATTTTTAAAGAGGGTGAGTTAGATAAGGATGCAGTTATCCGGAATTTCCGGATAACTGCTGAAGACGGGAAAAACTATGAGACCAACCATTATAATCTAGATGTCATTATCTCAGTTGGCTATCGCGTAAAATCTCAACAAGGCACACGTTTTCGCCAATGGGCAACCAGGTTACTTAATCAACATCTAACCAAAGGCTACACATTAAGCCAACAACGCTTTGAAAAAAATGCTCAGGAACTTGAAGCTGAATTAAAGCTTATACGCAAAGCTGCTGCCAGTCCTGAATTATTAAATGATACGGGCAGAGGCTTGGTAGAAATTGTTAGCCGCTACACCCAAACCTTCTTATGGTTACAACGCTATGATGAGGGCTTGTTGAATGAACCTCAAGGCCAGCCCGGTGGAACATTGCCGACCTTTCAGCAAGCCACCGATGCTTTAAAGTCTTTACTTCCAGCCATGCTCCCAAGTGCTATCGTCTTTTAAATCATGCCAGTTGATGGGGCTAGATCGTTTAGATATAACGGCCTCTATAGCGCATGAAACGACTATCCCTTCTTCATCAAACTCGACTTCAGTTACTATGAAGTGCTTTTCTTTGTGAGCAGGCTTAACAGCTGTCCACTTGCTTTTAAGTAATTTGTTTGGATTGATTTTATTCACAAAAACTCCATTTTAAACGAGCATTTTTACATGGCTGAGCATCATTACTTTTCAAGAAAGGCTTTAATCCGTGAGTCTCCAAATACATCGGAGCTCGAAAAGACTTTTTAGAACTATACATCAGGTCGGGCTTGCCTTAAGAAACATAGAAAATCAAACTAGCGTAAGTTTTTATACGATATATCTCTAAGGCATTGGATTCTAATCAAAGTTAAGGGTATAAGGATGCCATGAAAATTCCAAAACGCATACAGCCATTAATTGAAGATGGCATTATCGATGAAGTTATTAGCCAATTAATGAGTGGTAAAGAAGCTACGGTCTTTATTGTTCGTTGTGGTAATGAAATACGCTGCGCCAAAGTCTATAAAGATGCAGCTAAACGCAGCTTCAAAAAAGCCGTTCAATATCAAGAAGGCCGAAAAGTACGAAATAGCCGCAGAGCGAGGGCTATGGAGAAAGGCTCGCGTTTTGGGCGGGCAGAGCAGGAAGATATTTGGCAAAATGCAGAGGTAGATGCCTTATATAGATTGGCGGAAATTGGCGTTCGTGTGCCCAAACCTTACGGCTGCTTCGACGGTGTGTTGCTTATGGAGCTAGTCACGGATGATGATGGCGTGGTGGCGCCTAGATTAAATGATGTTTCGATGTCTGCTGAACAAGCTATTGAAGATCATACGCTCGTTATGCACTACGTTAAGTTGATGCTCTGTACAGGGCTTGTTCACGGCGATTTGTCTGAATTCAATGTCTTGGTTGATGATTACGGTCCGGTCATTATCGATTTGCCCCAAGCCGTGTTTGCGGCTTCTAATAATAACGCTAAAAAAATGCTTCAGCGAGATGTTGAGAACATGACTAACTACTATGCTCAATTTTCACCTGAACTTAAGAATACGCATTATGCAGAAGAAATTTGGGCTTTATTCGAAGATGGTGAGTTATATCCTGAATACGTATTAACGGGTGAGTTTGAATTTGAAACAGAAGAGGCCGATGTCGACTCAGTTCTTCAGGAAATTACAGCTGCTTTCGATGAAGAGCAAGCTCTTCAGCAACGTAAACGAGATGCAGAAGATGAGTTATAAGGATTCAAAGCCCTTATAGAGCTTTGGTGTTAGGCTCCAGAAAGAAACTGATGTGATTACGCTAGTTTCGAGTAACGGACTTCTGGTAACAACTATCTAGTAATGGGTTAATGGTCTGGGGTATTAATTGCATGCCGTTTGACAACTTAACCATAAATTGGGGTTCGCTTACTCTTCAACTAACGCAACCAAAACACATGAGAATGAGCCTGCTTAGAATTTGGCGATTAATCTTCAATTAATTCATAGGCTGATTTTTCAGCGCCGCACTCAGGGCACATCCAGTCATCTGGAATGTCTTCGAACTTCGTGCCGGGAGCGATACCGCTATCGGGATCACCTAACGCCTCATCGTAAATGTGGGAGCAATATTGACATGAATACTTACGCATAAAACACTTCTCCTGCCTGAATACTGCTTTAGCATCAGGCGATTGATTGATGGGTAAATTACCCAATTAGAAAGTACATATTTACCATTCTCACTCTTAATAGAAACTTAGTTCTTTGGGGAAGCGAGAACAATTGTCGGTTGAATTGCCAGGCCTTCCTGTATTGCAAGATCGTATTGTCTAAGCTCAGGCTCTATCAACTTCCAGACTTTACCATTGTTATAAAACGGAGTCATAGGAAACAAATGGTGAATAAGGTGGAAATTCTGGTATTGCAGCAAAGGGGATAAAAGCGTCTCATAACCTTGCCGGATAGTCGTCGCGCGTGTGAAATTTTCCTCTTGCGACGTGTCATGAGGAGCGTGCGGTAACCAAAAAAATGTAAATCCAAGCATCAGCATCACCAACCTCGATGGTATAAACCAGAGCATCAAGAGTTCCATCCAATAGCCCATTGAAATTAGTATCAGAAATACCACGCAGGTAATCAAAGCCATCACTATAGTTTCATTCAAACTTGGTTTGGGGCAAGTCTTATGGTTTTTAATAACGTGACGTAGATAAAGTACATCTATAAGGATCCAACGAAATGGCAAGGTCCACCACGCGCCTTGTAATATGATATCAGGATCCTTTGGGCCATTGGCAAACCGGTGATGAAGGATGTGTACCCATCGGAATAACTTTATCCCTATATAGGGTGAAAATAAGATGATCGCGCCTTGACCCATGAGATCATTTAAGCGAGTGTTCGTCGATAATGATCGATGGATCGAATCATGAGCCACACTGAATGATAGGTAGCCAACAATAGAATTTATAATTGTCCCTCCCCACAACGGTATTGCTCCGCTTAACGACAATATATAAGCGCATGCAATTGTAAAAAGCAAAACAATAAACATACTCACTGTAGGCCATGACATAGGGGGCCTCTGTATTAAAGTGCGAATCGTTTCCTGCTTTTCGGGGGGCAGATCACTGATTCTGATAGGCGGATGGGACACAATTAATTCTCAGTTGGGTAGTGGTAAGAAATTATAGTATGCGAAGAAAATAATACCCAGTAGAGCAGCTAGTGACTAAGCTTTCCATTCCACATGCTTGTTCTTTTCACAAGTATAAAAAACAGATAACTGTACATTGTTTTTGAGTAGTTGATAAAGACAATCTTCAAAAATATTTTTACCGTGCATCCATAGTTAGTTAGTATCGAAAAATCATAGATTTAGGTTCTCGTGGTGAAAAGGAGATATGATTAGCAAAGGGCTATGTCTCCTTATTCTCTTATTATTAAGTATCAGTTTACCGACATTTAAAGAGCAGCTTAGTCAATGGCAATTAAAAATCCTACAGTTTTACTTCAAGGTAAATTCTTAAAACGCTTTAGCATACTGCTAGTACTGTGCCTTTCTGTCTTTTTTAACATTAGCTGCTCAAGCATAAGTTCTTTGTTATTTTATCCTAAAACACATTATTACCTGCAACCTTCACAGTTTGGCCTAGAGGCTGAAGACATTAATATCGAAACGGCAGACAAGGAAGTTTTGGCAAGTTGGTTTTTAAAAA
>CAXBKC010000319.1:0-5134 GCA_963975615.1 uncultured Oleiphilus sp. | reverse complement strand
TTTCTAGCAAGAAGGCTTCCTGAACCCTAGACCCTTCTCTGATTGCATCAAATCGCTCAACAAACACTGCAAGTTTTGCTACCAAAGTTTCGAACATAAGCTGATCTGAATACTCCACATCACCCTGATTAACAACCAATACAATTAAGCCACGAAAGAAACTATTTGCCATTAAGGGTAGCGCGATCAACTCTCTTCCAGGCACCTTTGCTACCCATTGATATGCTTGATCCATCTGTTCACTACCCAATAATGCCTCTATGTGGGAAGTGCCCATTGAAGCACTTTGTTTCAAACGTAAAGACGCGGGCAAACGATCATGACGACGACCATCGCCCGCACTAAATAATATCCGTTGATAGGTGTTTTCATTAAAATTTTGACTACGTTCATATTCTTTAAATGCGTCTTTTTTAAGGCTTTGGGCCAACAAAGATTGATCTAAATACCATGCATAGTGATATATGAAAGGCTGCTGTTCAAAAAACTCTCTAACTAAAGGCAGCATAGCCTCAAAGTCTGTCGCTAATTCCAGCTGATTTATTAGGCGCTTGAAATGACTATCATTTGTCATTTTCCTTCTCGTCAACATTCTGTCTGATAGGTATTGAACTCTGCTTTTCATTAATGCATAAAATTCACATATCAAAACCATTAACGTATAAATAACCGCTATCTGGAAGCTTGAGAAATGCACATTATCGAAAAAGGCGCCAAGTTTTAAAACACCAACAATAACTGCAAAAATAATGATATAAATTAATACTCGGGCAGTAATCAAACTGACTGTTTCAGGTAGATCGAGAAGGTCATGCTTTAAAATAGCGTAGGTAGCCACTAAAACAACAAACGCTATGCTCAAAATTCCATAAGGTGGGAAATCAATACCAAACTCCATCCACAAAGAAGAGCCGGCTCCGATGAGGCCTACCAAAATATTGATTATTAAATAATGAACTTTCCTCTGATGAGTGCGACTACTATTAACCTTTGAGGACATTAATATTTGTATGGAGTGTCCAATAAGACAAAGATAAATTATTGGAAAAGCATAAAACAATGAACCCGCATAAGGAAACCAAAACTCAGAAAACCTAAGGGAGGGACTATGTAGAAAATGATCTGGATAAAAGAGCGATAATAGGAAATACCCAACACTCAAAAGATAATATAATACTGTTATCCGTCGATAGTAATCTGCCTTCCCAGCAAAAAACGTACAGAAGTGGAATAGAGAGACTGGAATAAAAATGGCTATATAATTGGCCAACCTAGCCCAAAAAAGCGCATCGTCTGGGCTATCAGCGCTAAAGCAAAAAAACAGGCCAAACGTCCATAATGACAGCAAAATACAAATGAAACCCCATAATAGAGCCTCACTACTTCGCTTTGCAGAGAGCATTAATACAGCACTGACCGAACTCATTAAAAAACAGATCAAGCTAATAAAAGCAAAGCTATTCCATTCAAACACCAGATATCCCTATACGTTATTAAAAGATCAGCACTATCGTCACTAGTCCACACGTTAACATTATCACTACAGACGTTGTTAGCAGCAAGTAAGATATACCAATTTAGTTAATGGCTGAAATTAAACTAGTTACTATGCCTAAAATAACTTACAACTCCGATAGCCTGCTTTAATGTTAAATTGTGCTCACCAATTAAATATTGAACGTCATTTTGCTCCGACTTAGTCATGTGAAGGTGTAATGCCTGATGTTCACTGTCACGCAAAGACGACTGATTTGATATATTGATCGTTGATCGGCGAAACCGATTTGTAAGCCTTCTTTGTTTTTCTTGCTCTCTTACCAGCTGAACAAATGAGGAAGCAAAAATACCCGCAGGCATTGCAGCAATGCCAACACCGCATACCATGACAACAGAACCAAATACCTTTCCACCCAAGGTGATTGGGGTCACATCACCATAACCAACGGTCGTTAGCGTAACAAATGCCCACCACATACTACTTGGTATGCTACCAAAATCATCTGGCTGAACGCTTCTTTCAAATACGTAGATACCTGCAGCAGAAAGAATCATTAATATCATCATTACTAAGGCTGCAGCAAACAAGGTATGTCGATTTTCCGAATACACTCGGGCAAGCATACTTAATGAACTGGAATAACGTGTTAGTTTGAACACGCGTACCATTGAAATTAGCTTTAGAATTCTAAAGTCTGAGAATTGGTCAGTAGGTAAGAATATCCATATTAATAACGGCAAGCTAGATAAAAGGTCGATGAGCCCCATTGGAGATGACATATATTGCCAACGCTTTTGCCAGTTAGATATGGGATGTTCATGCCTAGTTTCTGGGGCGACCCAAACACGTAAGCTATATTCTAAGGTAAAAAACAGGGCGAAGCCGTAACTGATGTACACCAAACTATCCCCAGCCAAAGCGGTATAGTCTTTCACAGAGCTGAGGATAACTTCGACAATATTGAGCACGATCACCAAAGTAATCACGCCCGTTACAAATATGGACGGCCAGTAACTAGCGCTCGGCTCATTTAAACACTGAAACCATTTAGTTCGAATTGAATCTGGCATTTTTCCTACTTATTATTTGAGCAGAGATTGAGAACTATTCAATATATTAAGTCAGCCTATAACTACAATAAAACCTATATTTAGAATTTATTTTGAGTAAATAAATATATTAGCAGTAAAAATGTGACGAACCAGAAGCCCGACAATAACTTCCAAAAAGTCACTGTACTGGCATTCTTTTCAACAGCTGGGTCATCTCTCAAAAATTCTGAATTTGGGTACAAGAGATCTTTCATAAACTGATCGATTGTTCTATAACGCAATTCTAAGTCAAACTCACAGCCTTTTTTCAAGGCTCCATCAAACCACATTGGAATAACAGCGTTATATTTACTGGCAGAACAATAACGTAACCGATCATAATCAAGCGCACTACGACATTGCTCTATTCGCTCACCATAAGGTAGATGATGAGTAAATATTTCATAAGTAATCGTTGCTAAAGAATACACATCACCTTGAATACCTGGATTATGACCTCGTAAGTATAAAGGGTCTGAATAGCCGGCGGTGCCTAAAACGCCTTCAGACTGAATTGGCCGAATACACTCAGCTAAGCCCGCAACAAAGACCGAACCAAAGTCTATCACCACCGCTCTCTCATCCGGTGTAACAATAATATTTCCTGGTTTTAAATCTTGATGTATTGCTTCATTCTGGTGAAATGCTTTTAAGCCTTCTGCAACTTGCTTGACGATATTAATCGCTCGTTTTGGGCTAGGTGGGCGGTTGGTATTTATCCAACTAGCAAGACTCTCACCCTCGATAAACTCCATTAAATAATACAGAAAGCTTCTTGGTCTATTTTGTCGAATAATTTTGACTACATTTGGGTGTTGAATTCGAATACCAATCCATTCTTCCTGAATAAATTGATCAATATAGGCGGTATCTTCTTCAAAGTTTGACGAGGGTGTCTTCATTGCTAGCAAGGCACCCGACTCACTATCTTTAACCAGATATAGCTGGCTTCTGCTAGAAGCAAATAATTCTTTTACCACCTCATAGCCATCGAGTTTTAAGCCTTTTGACAATGCTGGTGGAAAAGGCAAGCGCGTTAATTTTGCACTGTAATCATCAAGACTTTCATGTGGAAGCTGGACAATTTCTGCCAATACTACACTAATATTATCATCTGATTGAAAGCCCTTAGCGGCCTCGATTAGTTGCTCGCATATTTCTGGCATAGGCAAATTCTGCCCCACAAGCTCCAACAAACATTCATGTGGTATAAAGTCATGAACACCATCGCTGGTAAGCAATAGCCGATCCCCTTCTTCCAAGGGAATGCGCCCATAATCAAGATGTAATCGATTATCCATACCGATAGCACGAATTAAAAAACGCTTATTGTCGCCTAATGAGGCTACGTGATCAGTGGAGTATTGGGTTAATTCTCCATGCCTTAGCAGGTAAATTCGGCTATCACCGACATGAAAAAAATGTGCTGTCGCGCCTTTAATAACGATAGCGCTGAAGGTTGCCAAATAGCCTTTGGTAGTCGTACTAAATTCGTGACTCTTGCGATATAACTTAAGGTTAATTGTTGATAGAATTTGCTCTCCGGCCTTAGCGACAGACCAGGTATCTGGAGTTTGAAAATACTCTTCAATAAACTTATCAACAGCTGTCCGGCTTGCCTCTTTTCCCGCTTCTGCAGAAGAAACGCCATCAGCAACACTCAACACCACACCTTTATTAACCAGTAGATAGCTATCTTCTGGTGTGCAAATACCTGCAGCATCCTCATTCTCAGGCTTGATTCCGGCGATTGTTTTATATGCCGAATTTATTTTTAATATTTTAGACATGACAATTCTCAAATCACAAAAACCCCATACTAAGAGTGTTAATATGGGGTTTTACCAAGCCTTAACTAAGCTGTTCTTAGCTAAACAGCTTAGCATTAGGAGAGACTAACAAGTATCTGAATTAACCAACATCAATCATATGTACAGTACCGTCTGGTAAGACCTCAGATATCTGTCCTTTTGGATCTTCCATAAACATCGCAATGACAAAAACGACAAGTGCTGAAGCACCTATGACAATAAAAAAGGTACTGTAATCGACAAAACTCAACACCGTTAAGTAAGTTACCGCGCCAACGTTCCCGTAAGCACCGGTCATACCGGCAATCTGCCCTGTCATCCTGCGCTTGATTAATGGCACGACAGCAAACACAGCACCCTCACCAGCCTGAACAAAGAATGAACAACACATAGTGGCTATTACGGCAACAGGTATCCACCAAGTTGAGTCAACTTGCCCCAAGACAAAATAACCTAGTGACAAACCACCAATCAAAATCATCAAAGACTTTCTTCGGCCAAACTTATCTGAAAACCAACCGCCAGTAGGTCGAGCAACCAAGTTCATGAAAGCAAAGCCCGACGCTAACAAACCCGCCTGCACTGGTGACAAGGTATCAAAAGTATCCAAGAAAAATAACGGCAGCATAGACACTACTGCCAACTCTGAACCGAACGTAACAAAGTAAGACCAGTTTAATATCGCGACTTGCTTAAACGAATACTTGTCTAACTCTTGCACACCTTGTGTTAAA
>CAXBKC010000318.1:0-5135 GCA_963975615.1 uncultured Oleiphilus sp. | reverse complement strand
TGTTCTTTAAACCGATAAAATGGCTTTCGAGCAGGGTAACGTTCATCTACCCCAACCCTAGAAAGCAATAATTTATTTATGCTTGCGACAAAAGGATAAAGGGAAGTGAAAAGTAAGGGTTGCACAAAAAATGAGCCGCGATATCGTAGACTGGCCAATGGTCAGCCGTATACTGCCCATCCTGCCTCTACTATGTGATCCCAAGTGCTGCAGTTGTTCTATGGACTAAAGCTTTCACTTTATTAGGCTGCTTACTGAGCTGCTTTAAACGGTTCACACGAGAGTTTTGAAAGGCGCTCTTAGCCATCAACCACTTCTTAGCTAGCAATTGTTAAAAATTATTTTGAATATTTCTTCCAAATTTTTCACTACATTTCATGTAGGGTTTTTATCAGGAAATCACAGAACCAAGATTGAGCAGAACTATCTCCTCGATGCTCTTTATAATGAATTCCTACTTCAAATTCAGGAATTAAAAAAGGAAGCTCTACAAACTTCAACGGCATGCGCTTTGCATACAACTGAGCTACCCGAGATGGAAGAGTTACCAACAAATCACTAGAAGAAATCACATCAGGAAGTACACTAAAGTGAGGAACTTTAAGCATAACATTCCTTGTTATACCAGACTCGAATAAGTAATCTTCCACTAAATGGTGGCCAGTTCCATCAGAAACAACAACATGACGCTCCTCTAAATACTGTCCCATTGAAAGTATACCACCAATGCGAGGGTGGCAATCACTTAACATACACACATATCTTTCCGGAAATATATTTTTGTAAGTAAACTTTTTAAGTAAATAACCTTGATTACATACCGCCGCATCGATCCTCTCTTTGCTAATCCATTCAGATAAGCTATAAGCATCAATTGGGATGATTTCAAGCTCAACACTAGGCGCCCTGTATTTAAGAGACTCAAGTATTGAGGGTAGAAAAAAAACTTCACCCAAATCCGTCAAAGCAAGTTTAAAACATCTTTTTGAAGTCAATGGATCAAATTTTTTCGTAAGCGATATTGCCTTTTCGATTTCTGATAAAGAATGACTTAAAGAAAAATAGAGCTGAGAGGATAAAGAGGTAGGCTGCATCCCCTCTCGTGTCCTGTTAAACAATGGGTCATTGAACACTTGCCTGAGCCTCGACAGCGAGTAGCTGACCGATGGCTGAGATATATGGAGATTCTCAGCAGCCTTACTTACGCTTCCTGTTTCATATATCGTGACAAAAACTCTAATTAAATTCAGGTCCTTCATAATCCACCCCATAGATAACATCTATATCAAGATCTAAAAAATATCAATTTGATCTATTTTTAAAGAATTGCTAGTATAAAAATCATATATAAAAATAACGGTAAAACATGAAAAAAGCACTCTCCTCTGAATTAGAAAAAAATCCATCGATATGGCTATTTAGAATAGCTATTAGCATTTCTATTCTCTTTACTTTAAGGATGTTAATCTAAAAACACAAAAAATATAATTATACTGTAAAAAAGGAAAAAATAAATACAACCAAAGAAATAGGAGAAATGAAGAGTGAAAAAAACACATTGGCTTCTTAGAATTTTTCATAACTATCTTTCATTTATTATGGCTAGCCTTATTTTCATAATGATGATTGGCGGGTTAGTCGACATATCTTTTCGATATCTTATCAATAAGCCTATTCCAGGCATGTCTGAACTAATGGCTTTAGGACTTGGAATTCTTGTATATGGATCACTACCGCTCGTCACTGCCAATAACGAGCATATTACCGTGGACCTCATATCGTGGAATAAAAACCGATACGTGGCACCTGTCGTTAGCTTTTTAGTCAACGTTTTTAGCTCTTTGATGCTCTTCACTATTTCGTGGTCGATCGCCCAGGCTGCCATGGACTTTGCCTCTTATGGCGCTCGAAGCTCTTTTTTGGAAATAAACTTATCAATGATAGCATGGGTCATGAGTGCAATGGCGTTTATGTGCGGACTTATCTTTATTGCTAAATCCTTTCCTGGCAAATCCAGCAATCAAGATAAGGAGAAAACACCATGACAATCTCATTAATCGGCATTTCGCTGGTATTTGTCCTGTTATTGTTAGGCGTACCGATTGGCATTGGCATGGCCATCATTGGCACCGCTGGATTCGGCTATATCGTAGGGTTAGAGCCCACTTTGTCCATGTTGGGACAAATCACCTATGAAACGCCTGTTTCATATAGCCTGACCATCATTCCTCTGTTTATTCTCATGGGGAACTTCATCTCGAGAGCGGGTTTATCCCAAGGCCTATATGATGCTGCGTACTCCTTTTTAGGGCATTACCGAGGGGGGCTGGCGCTGGCCACACTCGCGGCCTGTGGCTCCTTTAGTGCGGTCAGCGGGTCTAGTCTGGCCACCGCGGCCACCATGTCAAAAGTCGCGATGCCACAAATGAGAAGCTATAAATATTCAGATAGCTTGGCAACGGGTGTCATTGCCGCAGGCGGAACCCTGGGAATCCTGATACCCCCCAGTGTACTTTTGGTTCTATATGGAATAATGACCAACAATGACATTGGAAAACTATTTGTAGCAGGCATTATCCCAGGTGTAATTGCCCTGCTAATGTACGGTGCTGCCATCGCGTTCGTTACAGCACGCGATCCACAAGCAGGCCCGCGCGGTGAACGCTCAACATGGGCAATGAGGCTATCAGCACTCAAGAAAACGTCGGGCATTGCGATTCTTTTCCTGGTCATTATCGGCGGGCTCTATATAGGTATTTTCACCCCCACAGAAGCCGCGGCTGTTGGTGCAGGGGGCGGGTTCTTTTTTGCTCTTGTGAAAGGGACACTAACGTTCACAACCCTTTTCGACGTGCTCGTTGAAACTGTCAAAATGACGGCGATGATATTTATCATCCTTATCGGAGCGTCTCTGTTTTCGAACTTCATCAACGTGGCCGGTCTTCCCAGGGCTCTGGTCGCCTGGACTGATAATATGAACCTTGCGCCCATTGCCATATTATTAGGCATATTGCTCATCTATATTATTCTGGGCTGCATGTTAGAAAGCATGTCCATGATGCTGCTTACCGTGCCGATCTTTTACCCTCTCATCGTGAGCCTTGGATTTGATCCCATTTGGTTCGGGATTATTGTCATTGTCGTTATTGAAATAAGCCTGATCACGCCTCCCGTTGGCCTTAACGTCTTTATAATGAAAGCCACACTGCCAGACGTGTCCATAAAAACCATATTCAAAGGCGTCTTCCCCTTTGTCATTGCAGACTTATTTAGGCTGGCATTATTGGTAGCCTTACCTGGGCTGGTGTTATACCTCCCCTCCCTGATGTAGTAAACCATCACACAAAAGCAATAAAACCCAAGAGGTGAAAAATGAAAGTACAACTTACCGCCGCCGCCACATTGATATCTTCGGTTTTTTTCCCGATAGCAGCCAATGCAGAAGATGTCACATTGAGATTCAGTAACTGGCTTCCCCCGACTCACCTGCTTTCCACGGAAGTGATCGAACCCTGGGCTGAACAGATTGAAGAGGTCACGGAAGGTCGGGTGCACGTTCAAATTCTATCCGGCCTAGGCTCTCCAGAGTCACACTACAATTTGGTGAAAAATGGGGTTGCCGATTTAGCATTCAGCGTTGATGGGTATACATCGGATCGTTTTGTTCTTCCCTATGCGATGAGGCTACCTTTTTTAGCTGACGACTCTACCACTGCTTCGGTGGCTTACTGGCGGACCTATAAAGAGCTGCTAGAGCAGTACAACGAATTTGGTGACGTGAAAGTAATGGGTCTGTGGACGTTTGGACCAGGCAATATCCATACCACGGAACGAGAAATCACGTCACTCGAAGATTTTGAAGGCCTAAGAATCCGAGTGTCTAGCGATATCGTAAAAGACATCGTCGAAACCCTGGGTGGGTCACCGATGTTTGCGCCCGCCAGCGAAGTATATGAATTGATTTCTCGAGGAGTTGTCGACGGTGCCTCCTTTAACTATGACTCGATAACGTCTTTTAGAATCGACGACAGCTTGAACTATGTTCTGGATATACCCGGCGGCCTTTATCGGGAAACACATTACATCATCATGAATCAACGTAAGTGGGATGCGTTAGAGCCTAGAGACCAAGAGGCAATCATGGAAGTCTCAGGAGAAGCTCTTGCCATACTCGCGGGCAATGCCTGGGATCGTAACGATGCGATCGCTAAAGAGAGACTGATAGAACAAGGTTATACGATCACCGTTCCCGACGAGGCATTTCTTCAAGAAATTGAAACAGAGCTCAGTGTCTTAGCGGAAGACTGGAAAGAGCGAGTGGCCCCGATGGGAGTCGATGGTCAGCTGGTCATTGACACATTTAAGGAGCATATCGAGCAAGCCGAGCAGGAACTCAACTAGTACCAAACGAGTTGTTTTTCTCCAGGGCTAGCCTCTGGAGAAACATTAAACTTAAAAGTGCGTGGAGCATTAAAACAGACCATGGATACCATTCATTCTTGTACATATGAGCTTCTGAGACGCCAAGGGATGACCACCATTTTTGGCAACCCTGGTTCGAACGAGCTGCCGTTCCTAAAAGATTTCCCGGCAGACTTCACTTACATTTTAGGCCTACATGAAGGCGTTGTTGTCGGCATCGCCGATGGCTATGCACAAGCCATGGGCAGCCCTGCATTTGTTAATCTACACTCCGCGGCGGGTACCGGTAATGCCATGGGAGCACTGGCTAATGCCTGGAACTCTCATACCCCCCTGGTCATCACCGCCGGTCAACAAACCCGCGAAATGATAGGAGTCGAAGCGTTATTAACGAACCGAGAAGCAACGCTGTTACCCAAACCATTGGTCAAATGGAGCTACGAACCCGCTAGCGCCAAGGAAGTTCCACACGCCGTCAGTCGCGCGATCCACATGTCCAAACTGGGTGCGCCAGGCCCAGTCTATCTCTCGATTCCTTACAGCGATTGGGACCAGCCAGCCGACCCCCAGTCTCATTGGCTTTACGATCGTGCGGTTGCGAACATGGGATTGCCAAACGAAGCAGCCTTCTCGCAACTTGTGGAATGTCTTGCAAATGCCAAGTCGCCAGCGCTGATTCTAGGCCCCGATGTCGATGCTACTAACGCCAATCA
>CAXBKC010000317.1:0-5137 GCA_963975615.1 uncultured Oleiphilus sp. | reverse complement strand
TCCTGACAGAATTTACTGCCGAAAAAGGGAGGAGGATTGCGGCTTGGTATGTTGAAAATGCCAGTGGAGCAGTGGCCGAAAGATCCGAGCTTAAGCGTCTAATAGAGGATGCTGAGGCTGGTGACATGCTTCTTATTGAACAAGTGGATCGCCTAACTCGACTCAACAAAAATGATTGGGAGCAATTGAAATCCGCGATTCAGTCAGCAGGCTTGCGCATTGTTGCCCTTGATTTGCCAACTAGCCATACAGCCATGTCGCTTAGCAACGGAGATGACTTTACAGGCCGCATGCTTGATGCTGTGAATGCCATGCTACTCGATATGCTTGCGGCAGTGGCTAGGAAAGACTTTGATGATAGACGCCGCCGACAAGCAGAAGGCATAGCTATGGCAAAAAAACGTGGTGAATATAAAGGGAGACCGATTAATGAGAAGTTGCACATAAAAATACGAGAGCTTCGCGATCAAGGCTTTAGTGTGCGCAAGACAGCCGCCTTTTTAGGATGCAGTCCCAGCACTGTACAACGGGCTACGAGATATTAAGGCTAGTCTCCGACCATAACTCTAAAGAATGAGTAGAAACCCACTTGCATTCCAAAGAAACTGGAAGAGAATTACTTAAACACATTATAAATATACATGAATATAAGCGCATTTTTTCAAGCATCGTAACATTTATAGAAATATATTTTTCTAAAGAAATTCTACTTTTTATTCAAGATAATTAAAATTTATTAATGTGGATATCTCTCTTTATACCATTTCGTAAAAGGTTTCTGTAGTTCATCCTCAGCAATTTCTCGGTCAAGCAAATTAGTAAATATTATTCCATTTTTTATTTCATAAACTCCTTCAGAATTATCAACCAGGACTTTTATTAAATCGCATAGTTTATACTCATTACTACTGTCCTCCTTCTCTATTTTATCAATCCTTTTTCTAGGTTCTATTTTTTGTTCATTTTCACTGGAATAGCCTAAATTCGCTTGTATGAACTGCCTGAGCCTAGCATTCTCCTCTTCTAGGTTAACTTCTTTAATTTCTTTATGAAAAGCTTCTGTAACTCGTGAGACTGATTTTGTTGATGTAAAGTTATTCTCCATGTACTGATCAAGAATATATCTATATTGTGGTGTTCTTATTAAAGTTGTATGTGACATGGGCTTGCCGCGTTCATTGCCAATTATACGTGCTACATAATTAGCAAGTTTAGTCACGCTACTAAACCCTACGTTTGACTTTTGCAAGAGAGAGAGCACTTTCCTTACTTCCTTTGAAGTATTAGCAATTTTCTCTTCATGGTATTTTTTAAAACGGTTCTCTCCCTTAGATGCTCCAGGCCCCTTTTTACGCATATCATTTTTCCATTTTGTCAACATAGTATGAATATTAGATATTTATCAAAAGCTCACTATCAGGTTTTTTCAATATGTAAACAGGATCCACAGAATCAATATGGTGAGCCAATTGTTTAGGAGTAAGACCCGTATGCATACATACAGCACGCATATCAGCTCGAAAAGCATCTATGATAGCATCACCATTGTCTTCTTTAAAAAACTCACCAAGCTGACTCTTAGATGTCATAAGTCTTATTTTGCATTTTAAAACTTGTGACTCTAAAGTAGAATCTGCTATATCAGGAAAAGATACGGCCTCCTCACAAGCAACCATAAGTTTTGTCACCCAGTTATCTTGAACCTCATGTTCATCAAGTACTACTTTAAGCATGTCAGGTTTATTTACCAGCACTTTCTTTTTAAGATTATTATAATTCTCCCTAAGCATTTTTTCAGTCAGTATCCATGCGCTCAGCTCAGCAGCAAGCTTACTATATCGTTCTTGCAAAATATCAAGCTGTTCATTTGTAGCATTTTTCAACGCAGAATTCTTCATGCGGGCTTTTAGCGCATCAAGAATTCTAGCCAAGTACCGACAATGCGCCTGGATCCTCGTTAGGTGATCAACGGTTTTAATGCTGTAAGGGCATTGTCCACAAGACTTTTCGCCGATTGTACTTTTTACGTCATCAGGGCATTGATTTTCGAAAGGACAAATATGTGTAGGCAAGATTGAAAGCTTACTTCTATCTACCGTTTGTAACTCGTTCATTCCAGATAAAATCTTTTTACCCGTATCACTTGTAAATGATATAGCCCCAAAATCCTCAGCTATAGAATTTATATTTACACTAGTATCACTTAGTGCATTTCTAAGTGCCGAATCCGGTGAATCGGCTCTAATACTAATGGGCGTAAGCATAGATATTATTTCTTCAATTCTACTTACATTGTTTGGATCAGAAACTAACCCCATTGACTTCATTAAATCTGCGGTAACTACAGTATAGTATTTAACATGATCTACAGACACATGACCTGTAACGTATTGACCAATGATATCCGCAGGAAGAATCGTGGCTAGAACTGAAACTACACTGGCACGTGTGCCGTGAGGAGTATATTTGGATTTAAATTCTGATCGAAACCTTACAGCTTGTTTAAAAGATTCTAAATCATCAAAAGTTAAACTATAAACTTCATCAGGCAGTTCGTCGACAGGATCCTCTCCGATCATAATTTTAATCAAGGAAAAATAGTACATAAGGTATGTGTAGTAATTTCCATATACAACCGAGCTATAAACCTCAGGTAAATCATATCTCATAAATATAGGACTAATTTTACCAAAGATACTTTCCTTATGACCATCATAATAAAGCTCATCATCAAAATGATTACTATCAATCCAATCTTGGCTTTCAATTTGCTTTTCAAGTAAATCTAGTAATTTTATTGAAGTCGGCCTTATCCAAGGACCATGAGACTTATCAGTATTCACATATAAGTTAAAAAAACCGATACTTTTATCAATTGATCCATGCTTGTAGCTTCTTTTATCAAGCCATCTAATGTTAATATGTCTTAGCCCAGTTTCCAACGCCACAGCAGTTTGATTAATAGCTTGCATTGAGAGAAATGGAACCCTCTCACTTACTCCCCTGACATTCACAGATATTATTTTTAATACAGTTGATGGTATATATTTCAGACTAACCATTATTTTTCTATCATCTTTTAAACGTTTAAAAGATACAAATGGAATGTAACCAAATTCTTCAGTGGATAAAACTCCCGAAGAACTCTTTTTAACTAGAATATCAATAAATTTTTTGTGTTCAGGAGAATGCACATCTGCAATCTTCGAATTTATAAAATAAGAAAACTCACTAATTGAGTACACCATATCAAACAACAATCTAAAGTCATCAACCCCAAAAGGAATTTTATTAGTTACTCTTCGCCTTGTTTCAAGTGGCTTATCAAGTTGTATAATTGGATTTCTAAACCCCTCTAACTCAGGTTCCGAATAAGACAAGTCTTCTAAGTAATCAAAAAATCTCTCTATGGATGTCAACCTATCCCTTTTATATAGATGTTCACGCAAGCTTGGGATGCCTGATCCGTCTATATGTTTTCTTTTAATTTCCTTTGGAGTAGGAGGAGTTTCATTACTTCTCGGCAACACCGTAAACAAATATGAATTTAGATAACCTATATCTTGTTCGTCATTATATACCGATTTCTTTTTGCGAGTATTTTTAAGAAGGTATATATACGATTCTTCAAATTTTAGCCATACCTTTTTTATATCATTAAAGACGCCATGACTATTTGTAGTGTAAATTTCATGATGCAATGATTTTGGATCTTGGTAAGATCTTGGGCTATACTTAGAAACCTCATCAAGATCAAACTTGCATCGCCCTCCGAACTTGCTTAGCAGTGGATTAAGTAAGGCTGGTGGAGATAAAGGATACCATGGACCGTTTGTTTTATCTCCAGTATCCTTTCGCAATTTAATTTCTTTAAATAGTTCAATTAAGTCTTGGTTATTAATATCTTCAACTGTATGCCAATCTGATGCAACTACCGCTCTCCAAAAATACCATTGGAAATTACTAACAGCTGTATGAGAAAGATGCTCGACAATACTTAAGTCAACCCTTTTTATGCTGTCCATCTTAACAGTTCTAAAACAATAGAGAACTTCACTATAACAATCTTCAGCAACTTCTTTAATCCGTTTTGATTCTGGCAGGTTAAACGCCATAGTTAAAAGTACTGATTTCTTTTTCCAGAGAGCTAAAAAAAATATTCTTATCCCTCTAATCATATCTACCATCAAGCTCTTTGGGAAAGGCTCAGAAATGACTCCTAAAAATATATCCGGGCTGTGCTTTCGCGTATCGCCAACTGCATCTTCTTGGATAACTTTATATAGTCTAATCAACCACTGTGAGTCATAAGACCGCATATATGGCGGAATATAGCGGATAAATGCTAGAGCTTTAGCTTGATTCCTCCCAGAAGCACTTACCTGCATTGGGTTTACTGTATTCCCATTCGCATACACATTTTCTAGCAAACGCCATGTTTCCTTAATTGCTTCTTTAACATCTTTAGCCAGCTCATGTTCATTTTTTAACACTATCAATGAATTTGTTAAATTAATCATTTTCAATCCTACAATAATTATATAGTCTTTTTAACTTTACCATTATATATGAAATCTCGACCATCTTTTATCAGCTTCATCGTCTTATTTTTGTCATGCTTAGCGTATATACTGGTAGTTTCGAGATTTGTATGCCCCATTAACTGACTTACAACAGAGATTGGGAGACCCTCTCCTCTTTCCGTTTGAAAGTCATTAAGCATGTAGGTACCCCAAGCATGTCTTAGTGAATGCATGCCAACACCTTTAGGAAGTTCGACATCTATATCTATAGCATGTTTTTTGAACTTCTTAATCCTTTCACTTCGGTCACTGGAGAACATAGGTCTTCCCTTACGGGGCCCAGAAAGAACCTGAAATACAAACAAATGATTAGAGCCTTTTATATATTCGTAATCTAAATATTTATCAAGTTCATAAAAGAAAATTTCGGCCCAAGGGCTAATTAGAAAAACTTGATCTACTGACCTCCCTTTATACCTTAAAGCAGCGTATTCCTTAGCGGTAAGTCCCGTGATTTCTTCACTTAATGGATTCACAATTTTTAAGGTTTTTTCCTTTAAGTTTATGTGCGGTAATTTTATCTGTAACGCTTCATGACTTCTTATGCCACTTGC
>CAXBKC010000316.1:0-5151 GCA_963975615.1 uncultured Oleiphilus sp. | reverse complement strand
GAAGCTTTGGTTTTAGGGAGGCTAAAATGTTGCTTGTCGCGTATGCTTAAGCCAACTTGACCAACTTTAAGGGGAAGCATTCTGTTTGCCAGAGAATGCGAGGATCACTAGTTGAGATGCGTCTATAAATTCAATAGATAAATGATCTAGGGTATTCTGAATTCGCTTATCTAACATTTTTGGGTAATTGGATGTTATCTGTCTCAAGTTTTTATCAGACGTTATACCGCGTATTGTTCCAAAGTAATTTCCATTTATTGTATTACTTATTGGGTCGATGAGGCCTTTTTTGTGGGAAATTGATTCAATATCGTCTCACGCACTTCGAGCATAAGTGCGTCGTCAAATTTTATTTCACCTTAGGTAAAAAATGCATTTTTCAAAATCTCAAACAGTATCAGCCATAGCAGCGGTTGATTTGGCTGATGAACTTATTTCAAGAGAAATGATGGATAAAGCAACACTTTCGTCTATTTCTATGACACTCGATAATGTTTATAAGGCTCACCATAAAGAGCAGTCGGTTATTGAACTACGGGTTCCTGAGACCGACCTTTTGTCTTTGTGGGAAGTTGCCAGAAGCTATAAAACTAGGCCTTCTTTGGGGATAGATATTGGTCAGTCGGTTAATGTGAATGCTAAGGGCTTACTGGCGAATTGGTTGTCTTGTTGTGATACCTTAAAGCAGGCATTTACTATTTTTCATGAAAATATAGCTTTGCTCAATGAGGCTGAATGTTGGTCTTATAAAGAGTAATCTCCACGAGTAAAACTTAATTTTTCGTTTAAGTCTAAATATACCTACCCGATCATGGCGGTTGAGAGAAGTATGGTTGCTTTAGTGGCATGGTCAGAGCATTTCACTTCGTCTAAACTGGATATATATAGTGCTAAATTCACCTTTGATAAACCAGCTTATAGCGCTAAGTATGAAACTATCTTTGGGCCTAATATTCAATTCAATGCCGATGAAAACTCTATAGAGCTGTTAGCATCAGAATTGAATAAGACTATTCAAAGTTCTAACCCTTATCTGCGTGAGCTGATTGCTGAACGTTCTGGAAGTATTCCTTTTGAAGCTTCACCTGCCACAGAGACTCAAACAAAGGTAAAAAGCCTTTTAAGAGCAGATATAATGACCTACTGTCATTTAGATGCTCAATTACGCATGTTGCATATGAGTAAAGCGACTTTATACAGAAAGTTGCGTGAAGAAGACACAACCTTTACCGAGCTTGTATTACAAGAAAGAAAAGCGATACTTTCCAAACTTCAGAAAGTTCACACACACTCTTCAAATGAACAATCTTCAGAAGCACTAGGTTTTAAAGACGTTAGTTCTTTTTATAAGTTTTTGAAGAAAGTGAGTAAGAGTACTGTTCGTTGAGCATATCAAAACGTTGAAGAAACGTGAATCAGTGGAATTACAAACACCCTTCGACGGGCTCAGGGGCCGTAGGAGTTTACTCAGGGAGCGTAAGAGTTTATTCAGGTTGCAGTAATTTTATTTAAAACTCCAAGCAAGAATACGACTAACTTTTTGCCCTTGGCTCATATTGATAACCTTCACCTTAATAGCACCTACTTGAGTCAAAACCTGCTTCAGTGGTTTTAGGTTTTCTTCTTTAGATATTAAACTAGTAAACCAGCCTACTTGAGTCTGAAACTGGGTGCTTTCCTGAATCATTTCTTTAACGAAGGCGCGTTCACCGCCTTCACACCAAAGCTCATTCTTCGTACCACCAAAATTTAAAGCTGTTGGTTTAGTTTGTTCACCTTTCAGATTTCGCCACTTTCGGTCGCTTCCTGCTTTTGCTTCTTCTGCCGAGCTGTGAAAAGGCGGGTTGCACATTGTTGCTTCAAAATAATCCGCTTCAGTGATTAAGCCTTGGAAAAATGACTGCGTATTACTTTGCTGGGCGACTTTAATTTTCTTTTTTAAGTTTGAATTGGATTCAGCAATGAGTGTTGCAGAGTTAACGGCGATTGCATCAATATCCGAGGCCAAAAAGGTCCAGCCATAAGCTTGGCTTCCTATGATCGGATATATTAAATTTGCGCCCGTTCCAATATCTAATATACGCGCTTTTTGATTTGGCTTGGTGTGCTCAATTAAGTCTGCCAAGTAATGGATGTAATCTGCTCGACCAGGAATAGGCGGGCAGAGATAACCCTCAGGCAGGTCCCAAAATTGAATACCATAGAATTGGGCTAATAATGCTTTATTTAAACATAGAACAGCCTTAGCATCCGAAAAATCGATGGTTTGATCGCCATGTGGATTAGGCTTTAAGAAGCCTGTTAGCTCTGGCGTTTTGGTACATAGTTTGGGGAAGTCATAACGGCCTTGATGTGGGTTGTTCGGGTGTAGGTTACCGCTCAACTTCTTTTTTGAATTAGGTGATGAGTTTTGTCGAGATGTTCTAGTCGTGCTCATATTAAGGCCTGAATAGATATATTTAACTACCGTTAATCGTTAAATGGCTTGAGATAAATTTTGTTGAGAATACCATACCTTAAACTAAGGTATTCATATTCGCTTAGTTAAACTATATGTATTTAATGTTTTGCACGACAACAAATGCTAAAACCTCCTGTCTTAGAACTTCAGAGGTTTGATTCTTGTATAGCTCCCACTGAATTAAGATGTGTATATCATTCTTTGCTGGGTAGATTTAAAACGAAGCCTAGTTTATTCTTGCGAACATAAAGTTTTAGGTGTCGGCGGCATAATTTAGGTGGTTTTTACACTAAATTAATTACAATAACTTGACCGACTTTTATGACTTACTCAAATTTTTCTGATTAGAAGGGATAGACATATGACAGCGATTTTATCGGGAATGCGGGTAGTAGAAGCTTCTGCATTCGTTGCTGCACCGCTTGGTGGAATGACCTTGGCGCAACTTGGTGCCGATGTGATTCGAATAGATGCAATAGGTGGTGGTTTAGATTATCGTCGTTGGCCGGTAACTAAAGATAATGTCAGTATGTTTTGGGCCGGTTTGAATAAATCTAAACGCTCAGTTGCTATCAACTTTCGCTCTCCTGAAGGATCCGAATTAGCCAAGCAGATCATTACTGCACCGGGTAAAGACTCGGGTATGTTATTAACAAACTTTCCGCCAAAGGGTTGGTTGTCTTATGACGAACTGTCAGCTATTCGTCCCGACTTGATTCAGTTAACTGTTCAAGGTGACCGACATGGTGGTTCTGCTGTTGATTATACGGTTAACCCAGCGATAGGTTTACCATTTTTGACTGGGCCAAGTGACAGCAATTCACCGACTAATCACGTTTTACCCGCATGGGATTTGGTGACTGGCCAAATGGCAGCGTTAGGCTTATTAGCGGCAGAGCGTCATCGTTTTCGCACAGGTGAAGGTCAGCATACTAAAATAGCGTTAGCCGACGCGGCTATGGCGGTAATGGGGCATTTAGGTTTTATTGCAGAAGCACAATTAGGTGAAGAACGACCACGCTACGGTAATTATTTATTTGGTGCCTTTGGTCGTGATTTCCTGACTTCTGATGGTGAGCGGGTCATGGTAATTGGTTTAACCAAACGCCAATGGACGTCACTATGTGATGCTACCGAGTCTACAGAAAAAATGACTGCTTTAGCCAAGCAATTAGGACGAGACTTTTCTAAAGAAGGCGATCGCTTTGAATCTCGTGAGCAGATTTCAGCCGTATTCTCGGCATTTATTTCAGCGCGCCCTTATGCAGAAATTGAAGCTATTTTTAATCAGAAAGCCGTCTGCTGGAGTCGTTACCAGACGGTGAAACAAATGGTAGATACCAACCCGGATTGTTCACTAGATAACCCTATGTTTAGCCAAATTAACCAAGCTGGTGTTGGTAGCTATATCGCTGCCGGCGCGCCTTGGGATTTTTCTGCGTTCGCACGTGAACCGGCCAAACCTGCACCGCGTTTAGGTGAGCAAACCGATGAAGTACTTTCAGAGGTGGTTGGTTTAAGTAGTGCTGAAATCGGCCGCTTGCATGATGCGGGTGTCGTGGCAGGGCCAGAGGCCTAGTTAGGCGCCATTTTGACGGGGCTCAATGAACGAAATCTTAGTCTCAATGAGCGGTAATATCCGCTCCCTGAGCTCGTCGAAGTGTCTTCCAGATTAAATTCCGTGCTTTATCAGACACGTTTTGATGGGCTCAACGAACGTTAGATATTAGAGCTCAATGAACGGTTAATAGCCTGTTCACCATATCAGTGATAGAATATGCCGCACTTAATTTCCCTCTATTTTTAGAATCCAAATAAATGAAAGAATCGTTATTAGTTCGTTTAGATACCATGTGTGAGCGCTATGAAGAGCTCTCTGCCTTGATGAGTGATCCTACCGTTATCGGTGATCAAAATAAGTTTCGAGAATATTCCAAAGAATATTCTGATCTCGAAGAGCTTGTGAAAGCTTATGGTTCTTATAAAGAAGTGAGAGAAGATGTCGAGGAAGCCAAGTTGCTAATGAGTGATGGCGACTTGGATATGCGCGAAATGGCAGAAGAAGCGTGGAAAGAAGCAAAGGAAAGTCTAGAAACTTTAGATCTAGAACTACAAACTTTACTTTTACCTAAAGATCCTAACGATAAGAATAACGTTTTCCTAGAAGTGCGTGCAGGAACCGGTGGCGATGAAGCTGCTATTTTTGCGGGTGACTTATTTAGAATGTATTCACGATATGCAGAACGTAAACGCTGGAAAGTAGAAGTTGTTAGCGAAAGTTTAGGTGAGCATGGTGGCTATAAAGAAGTTATTGCGCGCTTAGAAGGGCAAGATGTTTATGGAAGCCTGAAGTTTGAATCGGGTGCCCACCGTGTTCAACGTGTACCTGAAACTGAATCTCAAGGCCGAATCCACACATCGGCTTGTACTGTTGCCGTGATGCCCGAAATTGACTCTGTTGATGCTATCGAAATCAATAAAGGTGATTTACGAATTGATACTTTCCGCGCATCAGGTGCTGGTGGTCAGCACGTTAACAAAACTGATTCTGCTATTCGTATTACTCACTTGCCAACGGGTGTTGTTATAGAATGTCAGGATGAGCGTTCACAACATAAGAACAAAGCGCGTGCTATGTCCTTGCTTCATTCTAAGTTGTTGACCGCAGAGCAAGATGCAGCGCATAAAGA
>CAXBKC010000315.1:0-5157 GCA_963975615.1 uncultured Oleiphilus sp. | reverse complement strand
GACTGGAGTTCAGACGTGTGCTCTTCCGATCTTGCTTGATAAATTGCCTGTAAGGGTCCCAAACCCATAGATACTGTCGGAAATTGCCAATAGTCAGGCATCAACCAAGGGTGTGGATACGAAGGTAAACCGCCGCCATCGACTTCATTACGAAACTTGTCCATCTGTTCTTCTGTGAAGCGCCCTTCTAAAAAAGAACGAGCGTAGACACCAGGGGAAGTATGACCTTGAATATAGATTAAATCTGCCTCACGCTGCGCGTCACCACCATGAAAAAAATGGTTAAAACCAACATCATAGAGTGTTGCGCTAGATGAGAAAGAGGAAATATGTCCACCTAATTCGCCGGGCCTTTTATTTGCCCTTAAAACCATCGCCATTGCATTCCAACGAATTAACGAGCGAATTCGTCTTTCCATGAATAGATCCCCAGGCATAGGTGCCTCTTGATCTGGAGGAATAGTATTGCAATAAGGAGTTGTCACTGAATAAGGTAAATCTGAGCCCAATTTCCGAGCTTTTTCAGATAATTTTGTGAGCAAAAATCTTGCGCGCTCTGAGCCTTCATTTTTAATAACTGACTCAATGGCCTCTAGCCATTCGCTTGTTTCAATTGGATCAGAATCATCCAACATAGAACGCTCCTTTAGATCATTTTTTTAATTATATTCTTAAAAGTTTAGACCCTGTGAGTAATTAAGGTAGGTAAATAAGGCTTTTCTTTTTTACATAATGTGAAAGGAGCCGCAACCAAACTCAAATATGAATAACATTTATCTTTAAATAGTGTAAATATTGCTCAATTTAAGTACACTTAGGTTATTATAAGCAGGCATACGCAGAGTAGTTTTTATGTTATTTAATTTCCAACAAATTCTTAAGAAGTCCCTTTTGCTTAAAGCTTTATGCTTCTTAGTTTTTGTATTGCCATACCCTGCTCTTGCAGTACAACCAATGAGTGAAGCTGATCTAGAGTTTGTCTCTGCAACAACAGGCTCAAATATTTTAAATATATTTGGTGCTAGCCAAGCCGGCCTAAAAATTGATGGCTCTATGTCTGAAGATACAGAAGTATCATCTGTAAGCCTTAATACTGAAAATTTTAATGAAGGCGAAGCAACAAAACCTGCCGCCCTAAACAAACTTCGCACTATTGAAGAAGATAACCTACAAATACCAAATAATATTTCTGAGCTCGTACTCTCTAAAGACACACAAAATATAGTCTTAAAAATAAACGAACAAACAACTGGCAGCGCTTCTGTATTTACAACTAGCAGCGAAATCAACTATAAAACGAGCAATGTGCACCACGAAATGCGTAATATTGAAGGTGGTGGCGTGGCGGTTTCTAGAGATTTACAAATTGATTTATTAAAACTTGAAAACCTACGCGGCGATCATATGGATGAAAGCAGGTCGGCAGGTAGCATTTATATTTCTGATTGGCGTTCACAAGGTGATACTCGCATTATTACTTCACAGTGAAAGCATAACCCACGCCAGCACAAAACGGACTCTTTCAGCCATGAGTCTGAAGTAAAACAGAAACCCGTTTTGCACTGCCTCTTTAAATATAATCAGAGCTTAGTTTTTCTCTTTTTTCTGCATTCTTTTCTCCATTTCCTTCATCCTGCGTTCAGCCATTTTGGACATCTTTTCTTTTTGACTATCGTCTAAAATTTCATATAAAGACTGTTTTGCGGCTGCCATTTGAATAATACTCGATCTGACATGCTCTGCTTTTAGGTTTGCATGCTCAGTCACCTTCTCCATGTAATCTGCATCGCCAGGATTTAAATTCATCATATGATGTCTATTTTGACCCATTTGCTTATCAGATTTACTTTCTCTTAGTTGCTCAAATATCAGTTCAGCTTTTTTCTCTTGCTCTTTACTCAAATCCAAATGATCAATTAGGCGCTCAAGTTTTTGTTCTAAATGATGGCCACGATCACAGCCAGGTGGTTTTGCCATCACGCCGACTGAACTTACCATTCCGGCTAATAAAATAGGCAGTATAATTTTTTTACTAAACTTTAGCTTTTTGTTCTTCATATTCATTCCTTATATTCCTGTTTTAAAAATGCCCCATACAAGGCATGAACATAGTTTAAGGCTTATTATGTAAAGCAGGGTCTAGCTGGCGTAAAGAGACTGTAAAGACTAGCCCACCGAGTAAAAAGCTATGTTAATATTTTACTTAATACGTCGATCATAATTACTTAGGCAAACAAAATGATAGCCAAAAAGCTTTTACTGATTGAAGATGATTTAGAGATCAGTGAATTATTATGCAGCCTATTACAAAAAGAAGGCTTCGATATAGACTCTGTTTTTGACGGTAATACGGCCGAACAAACTGCATTGGAAAATGATTTTGATTTGATCATTTTAGACATCATGCTTCCCGGTAAAGATGGGCTAGATGTCCTCAGAAGTATTCGCTCAAAGAAAGCAACACCGATTATCATGTTAACCGCCAAAGGCGATGACTTAGACAGAATTATTGGCTTCGAAATGGGCGCAGACGATTACTTACCTAAACCCTTTAACCCAAGAGAACTAATTGCACGCATAAAAGCATTATTAAGACGCGTGGATATGGATAGGCAAATACAAACTGAACAGCCAAAGACGATTGAACATGAACATCTAAAGGTAAACATTAAGTCTCGGGAAGTCTTTTTAGCGGGGGAGTTTATTGAACTAACGGCTACTGAGTTCAACGTTTTAATCACCCTACTTTTACGCCCCAATGAAGTCATCAGCAAAAACACATTAACCCAGAAAGTACTTGGCAGAAAGCTCAGCCTTTATGATAGAGCCATCGATATGCATGTTAGTAATCTTCGAAAGAAGATTATTGATACCGCCATTAAAACCATTAGAGGACAAGGTTATATGTACCAAATGTCTTCGACCAAAAAGTCGTAAGCGTATACATGTCTCTTTTTAAATTTATTTCCCAACAAAGATTACTCTGGAAAATAATCTGTATTTTCTGGTTAACAACCATCTGTACTATTTTGGCAAATATTTATATCACCAAAGAAATTGCATTTTCTGAATTCAAAAGCGAGCATTTTAAAGAGAAAATAGAAGTGCTCGCCAAAGAAGCTGTTCAACTATATGAAGATGAAGGTCTAAAATCATTAAAAAAATGGTATAGACATACCTATCGAAGGGAGGGCTTAAGAGTCTCTTTGCTCGACAACCAATTAAAGCCTATTGGACAAAGCCCTCCCTCTTTTAAACCTCATAAAAATGAAACCTTACCTTTCCCAAAACCAGAAGGTTTTAATTCTACCCCCTTAGCTTTAACTTATTATCAAATCACATCAGCGAAGGGAGAAGTTTATACTTTACACATTTTACCAAGCCCTGCATTACGATCAAAACATAATGCCGACGAACTACATTTATATCGATTCCTAAGCTCTTTCATCATTATTTTTATAGGCTCATTATCGCTTTACCGCTCTATTGCCAAGCCTTTAAAAGTACTTCAGCAAGCAAGCTTTAAGTTATCTGAGGGTGATTTTTCCGTTAGAACGCAAAAATCTGTAGGCACGAGAAAGGATGAACTTGGACAATTAGCTCAAGCCTTTGATCAAATGGCGGTAAAAATTGAAGCCTTACTGACCAATCAAAAACAGCTATTCCGGGATATTTCACACGAAATACGGACACCACTTACTAGACAGAAATTGGCGATTGAGTTAGCAAAAAATAGCGCAAACCCTATCGAATACTTAGAAAAGATTGAACACCAAAACACCCATATAGATACGCTCGTGAATAGTCTTTTGACCTTAATGAAGCTCGAAGAGACTCGTTTAGCTGACTTTACAATCATCGACTTAAACCTGTTGTTAAACGATGTGATCAGCGAAGCAGAGCTCGATTCTGAGGCAAAAGGTATTGACCTTGTTGCCGAGCTTTCAAATACCGGCTTTATTCATGGCAGCGGGGTCTTATTAACGAGAGCATTTGAAAACATCCTAATGAATGCGATCAAATACAGCCCAGAATCAAAACGAATTAAAGTTACCAGTAAGCAAGAAAGGAATAAGTTTATTGTCACGATCTCAGATCAAGGCCCAGGGATTCCTGAACACGACCTAGAACACATACTGAAACCTTTTTATCGTTCTGACCAAAGCCGAAACCAACACACTGGTGGCTATGGGTTAGGCTTAGCGATTACCCAGAAAATAATTCAGCAACACCACGGTAGCTTACTTATTAACAACCTTAAACCCACAGGCTTAGCTGTAACGATTACATTAGATTCAATTGACTAAGCAAAGCTTTGACAGACTCATCGCGGCAAACACATAGTCTGTACTACTTTTTTAACGGCGAAAAAAAACAGGCCGTAAAGCCTGTTTTAAAAAACTTAATAGTTTAACGTGTTCCGTACACCACCATAGTTTTACCTTTCACTTGAACTAGCCCTTGCTCTTCTAGTGTTTTTAAAACCCTGCCGACCATTTCTCTTGAACAGCCTACAATTCGACCTATTTCCTGTCGCGTAATTTTGATCTGCATTCCATCTGGATGAGTCATTGCATCTGGCTCTTTACACAAATCAAGTAAAGTTCGTGCTACCCGTCCTGTCACATCTAAAAATGCCAAGTCACCAACTTTGCGTGTTGTCTGGCGAAGACGGCTTGCCATCTGTTCACCAATAAAATATAAAATCCGTAAGTCTTGAGAAGAAATTTCTCTAAATTTAGTATAACTAATTTCAGCAACTTCACATTCTGACTTTGCTTTTACCCAAGCACTACGGGAGTCCATATTATCAAAAAGACCCATTTCTCCGAAAAAGTCGCCCGTATTTAAATAAGCCATAATCATCTCACGACCATCATCATCTTCGATAATGACAGTGACTGATCCTTTAACTATATAAAATAAAGAATCACTTTTATCACCCGCATAGATAATCGTACTTTTACTTGGATATTTACGTCGGTGGCATTGCGATAAAAAGTAGTCCAAATGTTTCGTTTTACTCTCTACCGGTTTTAATATACTAGACATGTGTTTACCTTCTTATTTGCTTACTTGTCGTAAAGCGTTACTTCCTGTAGTTGGCCTTTGAATCATCTATTCCCGACTCTTCAAAACCAGGTCGTAGCGTACTAT
>CAXBKC010000314.1:0-5197 GCA_963975615.1 uncultured Oleiphilus sp. | reverse complement strand
AGCTTTCGCGTCAGATTTACAGTCTGATCCCTTTGGCCACTCGGGAACCCCTCCCAATAGAGACAAAATAACGACTCTAAATACTCTCGAGAGAATGGAGCTGGTGGACGGAATCGAACCCCCGACCTACGCATTACAAGTGCGTTGCTCTACCAACTGAGCTACACCAGCGCTACACCCTCTTTTCGAGAGGCCGCTATACTAAGGGAACTATTTTTCAGATGCAATACTTTTACAAAAAAATTCTTTAATTTCTCCAAGATTAACATCCATCGCTTCTAAGCTTTCAATTATACGCTCACTGCTTTCAAGCTCGCCCAAACCAAACGAGATCCATTGTGTTTTTGTTACTTTCTTTTTTTCTATAAAATTTGCAGTAACACCCACACCCTTTAATAACTCAATCATCCCCCTAGCTAAGTCTATGTTGGCAAACAAACCAGCTGACAAACGCCCACTCAACTCCCCGGATGCAATTAAATATGTTTCCACCCCCACACCATTTAACCGCTGTACCAAGACATCATCTACATCATCAACAACATACACCCAATAGCTAGGGGCTAGCTCAAACTCCTTTTCGACAAGATCATATTTAACATTATTCACTTTTAGAAAACTAACGACTGTATTTAAAACAGTTTGATCTGGAAGCGCACCAACAACCACGCACCGACCCTGCTTATCCTCTTTCAAATCTTTTAATAACTGTAACTCTTGCGCACCATTTGCTTTATTAAAGCCCGAAGTTAAACCAACACTGTTCTTTTCTTTAATTTGCACAATAAACAAAATCACGTTAATTGAAATTAACAATACTAATAACCATTTCATAAACCAACTCCAGACATACTCTCTTCACTAGACGAGTATTTTTGCATGCCATCCAAAACCAAATTCTCATAGTATTCAAGATTCTCAATACCCAACATTTTAAACATTTTTGCATCACCGCCTGTCACGACATACCTACCAATCCCCATACTCTGCGCCATATTCAAAAGCCTTTCTAGCAATGAACTATATAACAGAGTAAATCCATTGCTGACGCACGACTCAGTATCTTGACCAGGCATTACACCCCCTAAATCCGCCAAGACACCGACCTTAGCAGTCTTACCTAACAATACACTCCGGCTCATCTCATAACCGGGCAGAATATATCCACCATAGTGCTCACCCTGACCACCAATAAAATCAGCAGTTATCGCACTACCAGCATCAATAACCAAAACCCCAACTCCATTAAATGCACCAATCATTGCCAAACACCTATCTACACCTAATCGACCAATATTGTCATAAGCAAAACTTAAACCACTCATACTTTTTTGAGCTTCCAACAAGTGAAGCTTGAGATTATTTTTCTCGGCATAGTCCTTAAAAACTGTCACTACAGAATCATGCCCCACATTGGATAAGTATATTTTTTCAAAACCGACACACGACAGTGCCTCTTCCAAAGATCTAAGCGTCAAAACATTACTTAATAAATCACCAGAACATGCATTCATGCCGGTAAAACTGACACAGCGCCACTTTATTCTGGTATTACCAATATCAACTAATAAATTCACTGCTTTCTCACGCTTACTTCACCCGCATTAATTACATGCTCGCCATTAACCGACTTAATTAATAAAGCTCCCTGCATATTCACACCAACAACATACCCCTCCACACCATTGGGGGTAACGACTACCTTCTCGCCACTTAATACATCAAATCGAGCCCACTCACTCATAAACGACTGAAAGCCCTCCCCCTTAAAAAGCTCTAGCACCTCAACCAACTGAGCAAGCAACTTAGATATTACAAAGTTTCGCTCTATAGATATGCTATCTGTTAATGAGCACCACTCTTGATCGATACTTACCCCATCATTCTTATCCATGTGAACATTTAAACCAATACCACAAATAACATTCCAGTTTGTTGTCGCCTCACCACTCAACTCAAGCAATATACCTGCAATTTTCTTATCACCCACAAACACATCATTAGGCCATTTCAAACCAACATTTTTAATCCCTAGAGACTCAAGCGTTTTTGCTACAGCCACACCAACAACTAAACTAAGCCCACTCAAAACTTCAACCCCTCCACCAAGTAAAAAGCCAGCACTAAAGGATATATTTTTTGCAAAAGGACTAACCCACACTTTTCCCCTGCGACCTCTTCCAGCAGTTTGGTGTTCAGCTAAACAAATATGGTAGTTTTGGTGTACCGACTCTTTAAACGAAGCTAAATAGTCATTTGTTGAGGAGTGACTTAGAAGGATATCTAAATTTACACGCTCTTTTATATTGCACGGCAACATAGATAGTATTTTAGCTCCTGTAAACTGGGAATAGCCTTCCAAATAGATGTACGAGATACACCTACCAGCCGTCCCAACTCAGAACCTGAGTGGAACTCACCATCGGAAAGCAAAGAAAGAAGCCTGTTCAGATTCATCGTATCTCACTCTTTAGACAAAGCGTCAGTATATTAACGCAAGCTATACGATCAAGATAGATAATATAATTATTGAACTAGTCCATAGGGGTCGCAGTAATGTCTGTTGTGATGTTAAAGTTCTGCAACTTCAAGCCATATAGAAGTGTTGATTCGCCACCAGTCGGGTGTGACAAGTTAACCCTTTCGAAATCCAACTCTTTGAACTGAGTCTCATTCCTAAAGGCTATACCTATAGGGCGGTTAGCAATGTCTATAGACGTTAAGGTGGCCGGCGCTTTATATTCATAAGTCCCATCAGACCTCATGATCTTTTCATCGCCTTGATTACCGAAAACCCCGTTACTATCTTGTCCGGTAGTTTTTTTAATCACAGGAGCTCTTGCAAGATCAAGACTTTGGCGTGTTTGAATGCCGAAGTCATCAGTTAAACCATCACCATCATTCGTTGTAAAATTATCAAAAATCAACTGTAAACCCGTGTTATTTGTAACACCCGATGTCCCCTCGCCCGTACGGGCAACCTCCCAAGTAAACCTATTCCTTTTACCTTCCGACTCAATCTTTTCCTTAAAGTGCCTCTTTGCAGCAATTGTTATACCTTGAACACCTCTGTCATCCCATCTACCGTTATCAGATTCACAATCACTCACATTCGCACCCACACCACCAATACAGACTTGACCCGCGCCACCAGCGGATATCATTGTTTCAGTTGCGACCTGGTAGCTTTCCTTAACAAGTCGCCCAAATGATGCACCCGTATCTTTGTCTCCGATCCTAAAATCAGTAACATCCAACTTACTCCAAGTTTCACCCTCATATATGCTTAAGCCTTCACTTGCTACATCGAGCTTCATATCCCTCAAATGCACATCATAATCCAAACCACTCAACCATAAACCAGAGCCATCTGATTGTAAGAACTTGGCCATTGTACCGTCACTAACGATCACATCAGCATTAACAGTAATACCTTCATCACCCTGATTTCCACCGGGACCTAGTGTTATGTGACCATTTAGCACCCCCTCTAATGACGGACTACCACCTAAACCTGAAATCCCTGAGAAAGCATTGACCGATGTACTCGCTTGCAGTTGCTTATTTTTCAAATCATTCGAGTTACCTGTATCTTCACCGAGCCTCAAACCTTCAGTTTTATAGCCAAATGCTAAGTCTTCGAAGCCCACCCTCAAACCATCATAATAAGTAACGCCATTGATATCACCTGCAGAGGTAATATCTAAAGTTATATCACCATCCACGTACCCTTCTAACTTACTAAACATTAGAGAATGACCGTCTTCTGTATAGACAAAATTAGATTCATTATTAGGACTGATTAAACTTAATTGCGTATCTAAACGTAAACCCTGATTACCCGCATTTAAATCACCTCCAGCCTGAATTAAAATTCTATTTTCAAATGGAGTTGAATCATAAATACCATTGCCAAAATTCAAGTTAATATCGAAACCACCGACCGAACTCAATAAAGGCCCGCCAGATGCTACATATGAATCTATATTTGCCTTTGTTTCACCTAATACAAAGTCTTGAATTTTCATTGAAAAAGCAAGCGACTCAAACGCTAATGCTAGACCCACACCATAGTCCTTTCCTGGATCAGTTAATTCATCAGAGTCTGATAATATATCAAACGTTAGATTGGTAATATCTAAAGCCCCTGTAACACCCAAAGCTCCAAGCCAGTAGCCACTAGCAGCCCAGTCCGTATCGTCACCCCAAGCAAAGTCCATTCGATTTATAATTGTGCTCGAATTAATTGTCATTCCGGTCAAACCATCAGCACCACCAGCCTTTATTTTAAGGTCTGTACTAAGATTCATATTGGCCCACAAGCTACCATAACTAGCCAAAGGATCTCCGGAGATTACATCATTACTTACGCCATGATTTAGAGGGTTATTACTAAAGCGTATAGCCTCAACACTCAGCTCTGCTAATAGATTTGGCATAGAAATATTTAATTCACCACCTGGTGTGACACCAAAAACTATTCCAAGAGAGTTAACATCCAAGGTCATTCCATCAAGTATAAATTCATTACCATTAGTGCGATAACCGAGACGGCCATCCGTTATCTTGAAATCCAGATCATAAAGCCCACCAAGAACATTATTAGGCCCTATATATTCGTTACCACGATTATACGAAAGCAAACTACCTTCAATATCATAATCTATAAATATACCGCCAATACTTGGATCTGTTTGTATAGCGTTAACACCGGGCACATCAACGAAGCGAATATCTTCAACTTCAAACCTTGCCACATTCCCTGACTTAAAAGTCAGCGATAAATCACCGCTAGCCAAAACATCCAACTCTAATCGATATTCAGCCAACTGGGCTGGATCTGCAGCAGAACTTAGCCTCAAACCTTGTAAAGCTATACCTTTTCCGTCATCAAAGTATGCAAGCTCACCGAGTTCAAATTTTGAACCCACATCTAGTGTTATACCAGATTGTCCGCTCACTCCTGACAATACTTCATCGTCAAGCGCTTTCATTTCAGCATACGCTAAATTAAATAACGATATAGACAAACCAGCAATAATAATTAGAAACCTAAACATATTAATTACCTAAGGCGTTGGAAAAACGAGTAAATTACCTTGCAGTGTCAGGTCACCACTCATTTCAACAGTCATGAAATCAACTTGCTTATAAGCTCCATCAGTTGGTCTAGAAGAACTACCTGTTGCCAAAGTAT
>CAXBKC010000313.1:0-5216 GCA_963975615.1 uncultured Oleiphilus sp. | reverse complement strand
ATCGGTGTACTTTGCAACACTCCTGGCGCACTACGATATCGTATTGTCGTATAGACCTGCTGCACATGGTCGATATGGAGGGGAAGTCGAGGGGCTCTTTGGTGAGTTCAAAAGAGTATGGCTATCTCAAAGACCCGGAAATATATCTGACTTTAAAGAAGCTAGAGCCGTTGATGGAACTCATGTACCTCAAAACTCAGCCATTCTTCGATCCTATGATTTATATCGCGAGCTTTACCGGTTTTGTCAGTGGCGAGATTCAAAGCCTTTAAATATACACATCGAGTCCCGTCAGGATTTCTTTGAAATGCGGCAGAGAGATTTCCCGCTGGTCGCCGTTGAAATATCGGCAGATACCTACTTCAAATTGGCTACGGCAGTGGATGTTCGCAAATTTACTTTAGATCCTCAGAGGGGGATTAAGGTTAATGAGCTTTGGTACTTCTCGTATGCAATTCCTGACCTAAATATGCCCAAATCGAAGGTAGAAGTTCGAATTGACCCTGAAAATCCACATCTCATCTATGCCCTGCTCGACAAGTTTTGGTACGAGTTGCATAGCTCACAGATCAACACATTCGCCAGTAAGGGGCTCGATAAACAATTTGAGGAAGGCCTCGTTGCCATCGAGGGACACAACTTCAGGAGGAAAATACGAGAAGAAGCGGATCAGAAACTTGTTCAATTGCTTGGCAGAAACTGATATGCCTATCGTACGTATGGATATTGAGGTCAATCAGGAAGAAACCGCTGATATCGACTTAGATGGTCTTTCGATAGTCGACTTAGAAGTGGAGGTGTGGTGATGATTGATACGAACCCGCTTCAAATTAAATTGAACCATCGCAACTGGAAACAGGCTCTTTCAAATGCATTTAATCTGCTTGCATATGCTGCTCCGGGTGAAGTTGTATGTATCGTAGGGCCTTCTCGTGCTGGGAAATCTCGCTTGATTGAAGAGTTGCAAGTGTTGCTGGGTGGTAAGGAGTCTGATGTTGGATACAATCCTCGAACCTGCGTAACTTTGGAGGCGGAGTCAGAGGGATCGGGTGGTGCATTTTCTACTAAGGCATTCACCTATAGTATGTTGGAAGCTGTTGGGCATCCGTTTACTCAATTAGGTGGAGACGATATCGAAATGGCAGGTCGATTCGATCGAACTACTGAATCAGCCATGAAGAAAATGTTGAAGAGTCGATTTGTTCGTGAAAACGTGAGGTATTTATTTATCGATGAAGCCCAGCATGTCAAATATAGCGCAGCAGCAAAATATGCGCCGCACGCAGTTATGGACTCGTGGAAAAGCTTTGCTGCTAAGGCAAAGTTAGTTTTGGTGGTAGTTGGCACTTATCCGATCATAAATATAATAAAAAATTCATCGCACTTGGCAGGCAGAACTGCGGTAATTCAAATTGACCGTTACCAAAAGAATAAGGAGGATTTTGAGCAATTTTTATCAATCGCTAGTGCTTACAAGAATCAGCTGGAACGCGCCAAAGATTTAAAACTAAAGCCTTGTATTAAATTGCTGCATGCTCAAACCTTTGGATGTATAGGTTTGCTGCGGCTTTGGTTTATTGCTGCAAATGCTCGCGCTCATACCCAAAATTTACCTATTACGATAGAAATTTTAAAAAATACAGCTCATCCCAAGCTGTTTTTGAAATCAATATGGGATGAAATCTCACAAGGCGAGAAGCTTCTTGAAACATTGGAAGGCGAATCGTTAACACCTATGGATGTCGAGAAGCCAACTTCTATCAAACAGGCTGCATCCAAATCGAAGCCATTTAATAGAAATGCACAGCGTTATGAGCCGGGCAATCGTGTGACCGAGGAGGTGAAATGATGCTGTTGAATGTACCACTTTTAGGAGCTGAGAAAATGGATGTCGAGTCGCTACCTTCATATTTATATCGTACCAGCTATCACTATGGGTTTTCAGTGGGAGAGTTTTGTAGATTGATGCTTAGCCATGCAAAACATCTAAAGAAAATACCTGCTGATACCAAGTTACCAACATATATTTTTCCTGGACATCTTGTGGGTCAAAGTAAACCTTCTCGCTGTATTAGAGATTTGCTGGAACTCTCGACAGGTCAGTCGCTTTCTAAGTCATGCCTCTGGATACTTACTAAGTCTTTGGGGGTGTCAAATGGCGAGTTCGCAAAAAATTTCAGGTGGTGTCCCGAGTGCTTTAGCGAAATGAAAAGGATGGGAAGCGAGCCATATTTCAAGCTGATTTGGAGTATGGCCTCGGTGACAGCATGCCCCATTCATAGAACACCTTATGAAGAGTTTTGTGGCGCATGTGGGGCTACTCAAAATACGTATATTCGAAATAGACCTGCAGATCAGTGTCAAAAGTGCTTCGAACCTTTAAGTATCAGGTATATCAATTTAAAGCCTGAGGATATTGCGCCTTCTTGGATGGATATTGGTTCCGACATTGTGGAGATGTTTACTCGATTAGGGGAAATCCCTGAGAGGAATTTTAAAGTCGGTGGGCCCTACCAGTCGCTGCATGAGGTTTCCGAGATTTATTACAAGCAGGGTCGAATAATTGAGTTTAATAAGATTTTGCCTCATAGATACATTAGAGAGGTAATGTCAGGACAGAGCAAATTAGCATTAATTACTGCTCGGCGGTTAGCATTCAGGCTCGGGGTGTCGCTGTATGACTTCCTATCGGGTGCAGCAGGGAGAGTAACTCATTCTCTTGATGCTGAGGTTTTCTGCGCTCTTGCTCCAGGTTATCTTGAGGCGAGACCTAAAATGCAAAAAGACCACAAATCTATCGTAAAAAAAGCGAAATATTATATCGAAGCTCAGCCCTCTCCCCCATCTTTGAAAGAGATAGCTAAAGCACTTGGTGTCTCCGTGGGATATTTCGAGTACAGACATCCCGCCTTAGTTTCTCACTGGGTTGCAACCCGGAAACATTACGAAGAAACCGAGAAAATTAGACGCCAAAACTTGGCAACCCAGGAAGCTTTGAGTTTTTTTCTTGGAGAGAAGTATCAAACTGAAAATCGCTCTAAAAGGAATGCTTATAGGACTTTGAGGGACCATACTTCATTGTCTAAAACCACGATTATGTTGGGTATATCGAGAGCGCATCATTCTCTTTTTGATTCAAGGACGGTTCAGTGTGCTTCACAAGACTTTCTGAAATAGGTTCGGCTTTAAAAGACGCCTTTCAAGCGATTTCGGACACCAAGATGCTTCATAGAGTCGTCTGCTTTGTGCTGAACTTTAGTTGTCATTGCTCAAATTAATGTCAATTACTGCTCTTTACATTAATTAATATCAGCTACGTTAATTGATGTAAAGAGCACAAATTTATTCGTCCTTACGTGATTTTGTTGGCTTGCTCTGGGAGAAGTATTAGGACTTAAATTAGCGTACCTTGACCCACTGGAAATCAAATTAATCATTCAGCCAGTAATGATATCAAGAACAGTAGTAATTTCTCTGCTTTCGGTTTACTTTAACGGTTTGTGATCAGTTTGAGGCTTATGAAGATTCGGAATCAAACTTTCGGCATATGTGATTAGATTGACCGTTTGAATTCATGTTCTATCATGGCCACTATCATAAATGCTAGAAATTGTTCATTCAAAGCATGTTTTTTAGCTGAACCCTCCATCTAAGGTAGTTCAGTAAGTTTCTCTAGTAAATAATCACTGTTCGTTAACCCTTTAGAGCGAAGGCAAATCATTGAAACACATTATCGCTTTTTTTTGTTTGCTTCTAGATAAGGGAGTAATGTCCTTTATTTTGGTATTAACAATTCCTATTCTCTTTTTCGTAATCATAGACAATAAATTGATGGCATATTTGGTTTCTATCGCCTACTTTACTCTGCTGATTAGCGGCACTAACCGTTACTTTGAGCGAGGTAAAAATCATGATGGGTCTCTAGACGAGAGAATGATTACGGGCCCAGTAGTAGATGAGCTAAAAAGTATTGATAGGACGAAACTTCATAGAGTGCTAGCCCAAGGAGAGTATGCTTTTGCAGAAGATGGTGAGTGGCTTGTAAATGGTCATGTACTTCAGTGCACGATTTTTTCTGGATGGTGCAAAGAGCTAAAGCTAGGCTTTATATGTCATCCCGATATACCGAGCTCTTTGCAGGGGTTTGATAAATTTCTCAGTGAATTAGAAGCAAAAATTAAACGCAAACAACAAGTCTTACGACTTACCAATACGCCAGCCATATTTGAATGTAAGCTCTTCGGTGGTTTGGGGCTTTGTGTGTTTTCTTACATGACTCGCAATGAATTGCTTTCTAGAATTGCTAGGTACCGAGGTGTCGCATCGCTTAGGGTCTCAGATTATCCCATGTTGTTATTCAGAAAACCTTTTACGGTTGCACTAAATACCGCTAATGGAGACTACAAAGGAGGGTATGAAGTTGCTTCACTGCCATACTATAAAAGGCTGAATTTACAGCGCTCTTATCGATGTATGGATTTTCGAGATGAAGCGAATCAGTAATAAACAGAGTAGGTAGTCTCATTTGGCCACTCTATGGTATCAATGAGTGGCCACACTATGGTGACGTCACCACCTGTATTCCTGCCACACATTGCAAACTGAAGTGACCACTTATAGCACTTTATCGCTTTAAGCCGAGACAATTTTAATACTACTTCCCAAGCGACTGCCAAGAACGTCAATTCTATTTGCCATTTGTTCTTTGAGTTCAGTCACGTGTGAGATAATACCTATCATGCGTCCGCTGGCTTGAAGGTCTATTAATACTCTTATCGCGCCGTCGAGTGATTCGATATCAAGACTACCAAAACCTTCGTCGATAAATAAGGTGTCTAGCTTAATCCCGCCGGCATAAGACTGAACTACATCGGATAAGCCAAGTGCTAATGAAAGTGCCGCCATGAATGACTCTCCACCTGATAGGGTGGCAACAGAGCGCGGCTTTCCGGTATCGCCGTCTTCAACTTCGAGCTCAAGCCCAGAGGCTTTATTACCTTTCGCTCGGTCTTCTTTGCGTACTAACTGATAGCGCCCTTTGCTCATAATGTTAAGACGATGTGATGCCTGTATCAGGACATCATCCAATAAAACGCTCAAGACAAAGCGCTGCAAGCTGATCTTGTTGCCGGTTGCGCCATTTGCAACATCACTTAGCGTGCCAAACACTGCATATTGTTTAGCAAGGGCTTCATTGGCGATAAAGGCTTTGTGCA
>CAXBKC010000312.1:0-5237 GCA_963975615.1 uncultured Oleiphilus sp. | reverse complement strand
CAACGGCCACTTTAATGACAGCTAAGGCCTCTGCATTTGAAGATAAGTTAGGCGCAAAACCACCTTCATCACCAACCGCAGTATTTAAGCCTTTCGCCTTTAATACGTTTTTTAGGGCATGAAAGATTTCTGCGCCCGCTCTTAATGCTTCAGCAAAAGTAGGTGCAGAAACTGGCTGAACCATGAACTCTTGAATATCAACATTATTGTCAGCATGTTCACCACCATTGATGATGTTCATCATTGGTACAGGCATAGAATATTGACCTGACGTACCATTGATATCAGCAATATGTGCGTATAATTCAACGCCTTTTTCTTGAGCGGCTGCTTTTGCAGCTGCCAAAGAAACAGCCAAAATTGCATTTGCGCCTAATTTAGCTTTATTTTCTGTGCCATCAAGATCAAGCATAATCTGATCAAGCGCACGCTGATCAGTTACATCTTTACCTTTTAAGGCCGCACGAATTTCACCGTTAATACCCGCAACCGCGTTCAACACACCTTTACCTAAATAACGGCTTTTATCACCATCTCTCAATTCAAGCGCTTCACGCGAACCAGTTGATGCACCTGAAGGCGCACAGGCAGAGCCAATAACGCCTGATGACAAAATAACATCTGCTTCTACGGTAGGATTACCACGTGAATCGAGAACTTCACGACCCTTAATATCAACAATTGTTGTCATTTAACTACTCTCCAATAATAAAGTTTTTTACTAAATTTAAAGTGCCAAAATTGATCACTTTAAATTTTTTAATATCTACGTTTTAAAATTTAAGCGTTTAAACAGCTCTAAGCGGTATCTAATGGCTTGAAGCTTTTCACCAAATCATCGATCGCTTTAACTCTTGCCAAGAAAGGTTCTAACTGACTTAACCGTAAGGCGCATGGCCCATCACACTTTGCATTTTCTGGGTCTGGATGAGCTTCTAAAAATAAACCTGCCAAACCTTGCGACATACCTGCAAGCGCTAAATCAGTAACAGCTTCGCGCCGCCCACCGGCAGAATCTGCTCGTCCACCAGGCTGCTGAAGGGAGTGCGTAACATCAAAGAAGACCGGATAATTGAAGGACTTCATCACCCCAAACCCAAGCATGTCTACCACTAGATTGTTATAACCAAAGCTACTGCCACGCTCACACAAAATAAGCTGATTGTTTCCAGCCTCTTCACACTTCTTAAGAATGTGCTGCATTTCTTGTGGTGCTAAAAATTGTGCTTTTTTGATATTGATGACAGCCTTGGTCTTTGCCATCGCCGCCACCAAATCTGTCTGGCGCGACAAAAAAGCAGGAAGCTGAATAATGTCGCATACTTCAGCTACTGGAGCGGCCTGCTCAGGCTCATGAACATCGGTAATAATTGGCACATTAAAGGTTTGCTTAATTTCTTCAAATATTCGCAAACCTTCTTCTAAACCAGGGCCGCGATATGAATTTATTGAAGACCTGTTCGCCTTATCAAATGAAGCCTTAAAGACATAAGGAATATTCAGTTTAGTCGTTGCTTCCACATAAGATTCAGCTACTTTCATCGCCAAATCTCGTGACTCCAGAACATTCATCCCGCCAAACAAAACAAAAGGCAATTGATTACCAATTGCCACGCGACCTACTTGAATTATTTTCTGGTTCATTTAATCAATCCCAAAATTTTCTTCACCAAAAAGGCTTAACCTTTCTTTCTATTTACGAAAGCTGCATTTACAAAGCCTTCGAACAAACCATGCCCATCACGCGGTGTTGAAGTAAATTCTGGGTGAAATTGGCATGCTACAAACCAAGGATGATTTGGAACTTCGATCACCTCTACCAAAGAATTGTCTTTTGAACGACCTGAAACAATTAGCCCTGCCTTCTCAAGCTGTGGTAGTAAGTTATTGTTGACTTCAAAACGATGACGATGACGCTCAACTATTACACTTTTCCCGTAGCAATCTTTTACTAAAGAGTCGTCTTTCAAATTACATTCTTGAGCACCTAGACGCATCGTACCACCTAAGTCTGAAGCGGCATCTCGCTGCTCTATATTACCGGTATTGTCCTGCCATTCTGTTATTAGGCCTATTACAGGTTCTCGGCAATCCTTTTTGAACTCTGTACTGTGCGCCTCTTTCAAACCCGCTACATGTCGTGCGTATTCGATAACAGCTACCTGCATCCCTAGGCAAATCCCTAAGTAAGGTACTTTATTTTCGCGTGCAAACTTAACTGTCTGAATTTTACCCTCTACACCACGATTGCCAAAACCACCCGGTACCAGAATCGCATCAACATCTTCAAGTGCAGCGGTACCATTATCGATAATGGTTTCAGAGTCGATATACTTCATTGTAATTTTAGTACGGGTACGAATACCGGCATGCTTAAGCGCTTCAATCAAGGACTTATAAGCATCCAGCAACTCCATATATTTGCCGACCATTGCAATCGTCACTTCACGCTCAGGGTTTGCTTCTGCTTCTACCACATTATCCCATTCAGATAAGTCCGCTTCGGGACAATCCAGACCAAAACGCTCAACCACAATTTGATCAAGTTTCTGTGTATGTAACATCCGTGGGATCAGATAAATACTTGCTGCATCAGGTAATGGAATAACCGCTCTTTCTTCGACATTAGTAAACAACGCTATTTTACGACGTGAAGAGATATCAATTTCGTGATCTGAACGACAAACAAGAATATCGGGCTGAATACCGATAGAACGCATTTCTTTAACAGAATGCTGCGTCGGCTTAGTTTTTGTCTCGCCTGCTGTTGCTATATATGGCACCAGCGTTAAATGCATAAATAAAGCGCGCTGTGATCCTACTTCAATTTTTAACTGTCGAATAGCTTCAAGAAAAGGTTGTGATTCAATATCACCGACCGTTCCACCAATTTCTACTAGGGCAATATCATAGCCCATTGCGCCTTCTACAATACGCCGTTTGATTTCATCGGTAATATGAGGAATAACCTGTACAGTACCGCCAAGATAGTCTCCACGACGCTCTTTTCGGATAACATCTTCATAGACACGACCACTGGTAAAATTATTACGCTTAGTCATCGTGGTACGAATAAAACGCTCATAATGACCAAGATCAAGATCGGTTTCTGCACCATCTTCGGTAACAAACACTTCACCATGCTGAAATGGGCTCATGGTTCCCGGATCAACATTAATATAAGGATCTAACTTTAGCATAGTGACCTTGAGGCCACGCGCTTCCAAAATAGCTGCTAAGGATGCTGATGCAATGCCCTTCCCTAAAGAAGAAACAACACCACCGGTCACAAAGATAAAACGCGTCATGTAAATCCCGTCAATTTCTCAGACTAAAAACAAGCAATTCACTTTAAAATCAAGCAATTACAAGCAAATTTATTTAAATGGTTAGATAGGGGAGATTTTCACCTCAAGATGGGGCGCCAGATTACCAGAAAGCTGAGATCTGCTCAATCGAAATGTATATTGAATCACCCTTTATTGGTCAATATATAAGCAAACGCTATAAATGGACAAACGATTTTCTGCTTCTATGTTAGTATTTATACGTGTCTAAACTTTTATTCGGAGTCAATCGTGCTGTTTTCTTTCCCTAGACCACACCTAACTACTTACTACCATCCGTTGCTTTTCACCGTTTTTCTTATAGTAATAGGAATGCTTTCTTCAGCAGCATTCGCCAAACCATTAATCGTCAGCGTAGCTCCGTCTTATCCGGCCCCAGTAAGCTTAATGACAACTGAAGACATCGTTCCTAGTACCAAAAAACTCAGATTTGAGCAAAAGGATGATACCACTACAAAACAAGTCAGTTATGAAAAGCTACCCGGTAAAAATGAAATCTGGCAAAATATTTTTTCATACATTTCACAAGAAACGGGCCTTGATCTAGTGTTTCAACCCGCTAGTAGCCAACTCGACTTTGAATTAAATTTAGCTAAATCTCATTATGATTTAGCATTGTTAAGCCCTCTTCAGTTTGACGCATTCAGACTTAACCCTGGCTACCAAGCTCAGTTAAAAAGAAAGGCACAACCTATTAGAGCAATTATCTTCGTCAAAAAAAATGGCCCTATTAAAAGTTTTTCAGAGTTAAGAAACGCCACTATCGCATTTCCTAACCCACTCAACTTTGAATCAAGCATTGTACCCAGAGAGAGTTTAAAACGACTGAATTTCAATATTGTTCCACAGTTTCTGCCCTCAGAAACCGCTGTATATAAAGAAGTTATTAGTGAGCGCTACATCGCAGGCTCAGGAACCCACGAAAACTTTCTTGCTCAGCCAATTGAAATACGAAACAGCCTTAAAATCATTTGGGATAGCCCTGGGTTTTCTCCACACGCCTTTGTTGCTCATCCTCGTGTAGGTTTCTTTCCTTTGATCAAGTTGAAAAGAGCGTTTGTCGATATGATTAAAAACGAAGACGCCAAAAAACTATTACCCTATATTTTTGTAGATAATGGCTTTGAGGTTGCTAGAGACAGCGACTGGGATGAAATAAAACTTATTGATCTAAAAGAGCTTAACGGAAACCTCAAAAACGCGCATGAGAATTAATTAACACTTTAGAAGACACTAATTAATAGAGGGAAACCCAAGTTTGAACTCGGTCATTTCTTCACTAAGGGACAAACAGTGGATTTCACCTGAAAAAGACTTCATTACTCGTTGGCAGTAAGCAAAGCTTAAATTTGAATATTGTATATGCTTGCGGCCTACCTGTCCGTTCTGGGGATCAGCACTAAATCGCGTATCTACTCGATATTTAAGCAAATGATTAAACCTAAAGCTCAGCCAATTCATGTTTTTATTTTCACTGGCCGAGATATGAACTTCAAACTTAGAAGGGTATTCCATTTGAGATAAGGCATTTTTTAATAGGTTGAATATTACATACACAAGTAGTCTCTCATCACCCTTATAATTAAAATTCTGGCTTAGATCACTACTCACGAAGCTCCTTTCATTATCTAAAAACACATATTCGGCAAGCGCTTTTGAGACAACGTCTTGAACTGAACAAATAACAAAATTCGCATGATTTACATCTAGATTTTGTACTTGCCTTAAAATAATTTCAATAAGCTGAGTACTTCGCTCAACAGATAATCTCGCTTTATTTGTATCAGCCCGCAAACTAGTCGCGATAGCGCTTACATCAACATTGTCGCTTTGCATTGCACGACTTAAAGAATATACCTCAGATATAAAGCTATCCATTTGACTGAGGGG
>CAXBKC010000311.1:0-5266 GCA_963975615.1 uncultured Oleiphilus sp. | reverse complement strand
GTTCGCTGTCTTGGGATTGATATGCACTGGCAGAGTGATGATGCAATCCTTCTTCACCGAGCAATAAACGTTTACTGAGTGTCGATAGGCCACTATCAAGATTGGCTAACGTTTTGAAGTAGCTAAAAAGTCCATCGCGGCGTATGCGGTAACGTCCTAATAACGAGGGTGGCGTACGCCATTTTGTATTCAACCAGCAAATGAAAGTTTCTTCTTCCTGACTCGAGAGCTCCCAATGTTCGGTAGACTGAGTTAACGCATGACTAAAGTAAGCATTTAGCCCGTTTGGTAGAGGCTGCCACTGCCATTTAATGCCATCTTGTGTGTCGTGTGCCAATGCATACTCGACCCAAGAAATATTATTCATACGCACTCGTCGTAGTGCATTGGCTCTACATGGTTCACTGCCTGTCAGGATGTCTATCGTGGGGATATCGTCAGTAGCTCGGCAATTCACAAGCTTGCCAGTGAGCCACAGATAGACAAAATAAAACAGATGTCGATCGTACGAGCTGATCTTTTTGCTAGCGGTAGATTGTATGCGCGGTTTTAATCGATGCAGTGCGGTAAGAAGTGTTAATGCTACGCTCATTGGCTCAGGATTAACGCCGCCGCTGTTTCGTTGACGCGCTTTACGTTTGATAGCACTTAGTTTACTCATGCTTTACCATTGTCGTCATTGATTGCTAGTTTCTTGGTGTCTGATCGTATTGCCGATGGAGATACCCCTGAAAATAGTGCTAATTGACTTTTCTTTGGAATAAGATTGGTTGGTAGCACTGTGTTGGATTTAGCAATATTGAGTCTACAAGCCAGCGTTTTTAGGGTTGAAGATTGGTACTTGTATTGCAATGCTGGGAGCGTGAGCATTAATGTGGTGATTGTTTGCTCGATGTTATTTGCTGAATGTTGGTACTCACATAGGCTGACTTTTTGTGATTGAGCACTGGGATGTTGCCGCAGTAGTGCAAACAGTGGTTCGGGCGTTAAAAGTAGATAGTGCGCTGGAGTTGTTGGTATTACATGCAGAGTTATTGTTTTCAGTAAGATCTGTATTTCGTGCTCATGAAGATGGTCAATCACGCAGGGGGGGGACTGCACAGTTATCTCCTCGCGGAGTAAACGTGCGACTAAAGGATGATACTCGAGGGTAAAACTGTTAATCAAGCGCTGTTTTGTTTTCATATCTGCTGTACTCGTTTGCTCAGGAATGTTGTAACGAGTGCCTCTTCTGTTTTAGTGAAAATGCCCTGTGTAGATAGTAATTTCTGACAGGTTTCGTCTGCGTATATCAAATGATACTGACTAAATTAACTTTCTATGTTTACCACTGTCTATTTGTACAGTTATTTTTGGTGGTTGCAATAGATATAATATTAATCTTTATTAATAAATCCTTTACTATTCATAATATTACACAACAAAAATGTTGTTTTTTATTGTGTAATAAACGATTTAGGTGATTTTTATTCATATTTTGGCGAAAGATAAATTTATTGGGATGATGAATTTAAATTGATGTGGATGCACTTATAGATTGTCATTGAGCTTGTCGTGGAGAGTAAATTGATAGCATCCCCCGAACCAATTGTTGGCTTCTCTGAATGAAATGGCATTACACCTTGTTGATTTTAAAAAGTCTAATACAACGAAGATTACCTAATCACATTGTGGAAAAAGCGGTTCTATCATAGTATTTTTTAACATCAGCAATCGTGGCAATGGTTATTTACGGAAACTACTTGTTCATGGTGCACGGGCTGCTCTTCGTTATATTAAAGATAAAACTGACCCTTTAAGTTTATGGATAAAGAAGCTCAGTGAAAAAAAGCATCCCAACATTGCTATTGTTGCCCTGGCAAACAAACTTGCTCGAATTTCATGGGCTTTAGTTACTAATAATGTTGAATATAAAGACGCATTAGCTGCCGGATAATAGAATTTAATGGATTGAAACTTAGGCGTTTAAAAAACGTTTGATTTAAGTTGGAAGAGTAAGATATACCCTTTTAAAATTGCAAAGTAAAAAGAGATGGAAATAAGGTTAAATCATCACTAGAAAAACTCTTGCTAGACGAAGAGTTAACAGCTCGTGTAAGCGATTGGGATCTAGTGTGCGGATTAAGCCATTGAGGTTCGATGCAAAGTAGCATCATTAAAGAAACCGAATACACGTGAGCAGTCATTCCTTCATTTTTATTGATATTTTACTTGCAAAAGAGGTTGTGTCCATACACGTCTAACGCACCACACCTGTTTATCTCAATTTGTGCATTTAAAGGGACATTTAAATAACAATAGTCGTAAAACGCTGCTAAAAAGGTGACAAGATTAATGACTTGGCGCGTGACGTAACCATTAACGAGTGTGGTAAATGACGCCAATCTGTTATCTGCCCTATATCGCCGCATTCACTTTTTAATAGGACTAAATTCCTATTATTTTCTTAAATGTGGGAATACAGTCCCATAATGTTCTGTGCTTCAATTTGCTAATTCATAATAGTTGAATTATATTCCTATTATCTTTTTTTAAATGAGAATTTAGTCCTATTCTGGGTGATTTTATGGCAAGGCGAGACTTACACAGTGTGCTGTTTCCAAAGCAGCTCAAAATTCTCACTCTCTTTGGTGAAGATTTGTTGCTTGCGTTGAAGCGACGGGGGTTGACCAAAAAAATGCTCTGCGAGCGAACTGGGTTTGACCATAAAACGGTGAACAAGGTATTTGCTGGTGATCCTGGTGTGGCGATTGGTACTTATTTGAAAATTATGGCCGTGATGGGCATGGAGAGCAACTTCTCTGAAATGGCAGCGCATGACGAATTAGGCATCAAACTCCAAAACATCAAACTTCTGGAAGGTTCAAAATGAGCAGAGAACGGGTAGGGGTGTATGCTGACTGGCATCCCATCGAAAAGCCGTTATTAATAGGTCAATTGGCCTATAGCGATCTAGGTCGAGGCGGTGTATTTAGCTTTGCCTATGACAAAGCCTTTTTAACATCACCTTATTGTTTGCAAATTGACCCTTTGCTTACTCTGCATGCTGGTGAGTTATATAAATTTGGTCTAGGTATCAGAGAGTTCGAGTGTGAAAAATGCGGGTTGGTGCAATGCAGAGATTTAGCGGCCGCTAAATCCGTAGCAAATACTGGTGAAAAAGAGTTAATAGCTAATGGGATATTAGTTAGGGCGTTGCCCAAATCTCAGTAGAAATCACCTTCTAAAATGAAAATCTTTGAGTAATCAAAGTTTGGTGTGGGAACTGAGAAAAAAAAGCACCTAGTCTTTAAAAACTAGATTGCAGAAGCCCATTGATCGACACGAAGTGCGTCGGTGGGTAGTTCACAATCCGTAATCTTTCCGTACAAGTTGAATGTGTTCAATGTTTGAACTATAATCTCTTTCGTTACGGAATACGTCCGTACACTGGAGGAGTTATGGCAACAGCACGTTTAGATATCCGTCTTGATGAAGAGATAAAAGCGAAAGCAGAAAAGGCATCAGCATTGCTTGGTCTGAAAAGTTTAACTGAATATGTAGTTAGGCTTATGGACGAAGATGCAACAAACGTAATTGAGAAGCACGAAGGTATCGTGGTTCAAGATAGTGTCTTTGACGCATTTATGGCTGCTTGTAACAAAGCAAAATCGCCAAATCAAGCTTTGTTGAATGCTGCAAAATTCACAGATGAGAGCGGTATCAAGTGAGTTGGGGTAAAGAGTTCGTAGAACTTAGTAAATCATATCACGACCGCAATTCATTCGACTGTGGTGAGCAAGAGCTAAATACATTTATCAAAACTCAAGCAGCAAAGCATATGGAAGCAGGTATTAGTCGAACAATGATTCTCCCTAGTGCTCAGCCATTGCTTAATCAGAAGTTTGCAATATGTGCATTTTACAGTGTTGCGCCTAGCTCAATCAATCGAGAAACCTTACCAGAGCAACTAGCAAAGAAACTTCCTCGATACCCAATTCCAGTGTTTCTTTTAGCTCAGTTAGCTGTGCATAAGGAATTTCACGGCTCTGGGCTAGGAAAAGTCAGTTTAATCCGTGCTCTGAAGTACCTTTGGGAAGTTAACCACCATATGAGGGCTTATGCTATTGTCGTGGACTGTCTCACTGATCCAGCACAGGCATTCTATACAAAATTTGGCTTTGAAGTATTGTGTGAACATAATGGACGCATTCGCATGTTTCTACCAATGAAAACGATAGAAAGACTTTTTAACCAATGAGTTATTGACATCCTCCCCCACCTCAAAATCCCCAAAAGGATTTTGCCGCTACGCGGAAAGTGATTCGCCGATACATTGAGCAGCAACAAACGCCGCACTAAAGTCAAAACCGTGCCAGCTACGCTGCCAGTGCCTTACATCCCCGACCTGAAGGACGGGGTTTTACGGCGCGTCTGATAAATTATCAAAGTTTTGGGTTGTTACCGTTGATGATGACATAAATTTTTATCAAACTTTAATATGGTCGTTATAAGTGTCGAATGGCAGGCATCAAGGTCTACAGATTGTCACCTATAAAGTAACTTTGTGTAGACCTCGTGATTCTAGGCAACGCTCTTTTACCATCTCTGTGGTAAATACTGGGTGAAATACAAGGGCATCACGATATTGGTTTGTTCTAACGCTGATGAGCCTTGTGTGCCAGTTAACTTAAAGGTTTTACTTGGAGTACATTTTTCAACGTAGGATGCCAACGATTTTGCTCTTGTACGTTTGCCACTTTTGACTTCAACAGGGATGATATTTCCTTCATCGGTTGCCAAAATAAATTCGATTTCGGCGCGGGCGTCATTCCATGAATAACTTGGGTCAACGCCAATGGCAGTGAGCTCTTGTTGTACAAAGTTTTCTGCCACATAGCCTTTGTATTCGTAGTTTTGTTGCTTAATCTCTTTATAACTGCTGCCCAGCATATGATTGAGCAGACCCACATCAAACATAAACAGTTTAACCATATTTACTTTTTTATAGGCCGCCAGAGGTGATTTCGGCAATCCTTCAATAGGGTAGTTTGGCAAGGCTAATCGGCAACAGTTAAGCCAATGAATTGCGGTTTCAAAATCGCTATAACGAGATTTACGTTCATGCACATGTTTAAATTTAAAGCGTTTAACGGACTCATCGCTCCCAATTGATAACTGAGCTGGAATGCTATTAAACACAGATTCAATCAGTGTGGCATCGACCTTGCCCGCATACTTACCAAAATCTCGGCGATAGCCTTCAACTAAATCGGCATGAATTTTA
>CAXBKC010000310.1:0-5304 GCA_963975615.1 uncultured Oleiphilus sp. | reverse complement strand
AGCGAGATAATTATAGCGATCGCCAAGCCTAAAAAGATTATTGTGAATATCTTTGCAAACAACGTTTTCACTAGCAGACCTATAGATTTGTTCATTATTTCCCTTATTAAAATTACATTTATTTAAACGAGTTAACACATCAAGTTGATGTGGGTATTCTCTTCTTATTTAAGATAGTAAAACAAGATTTTTAACCTTACTGCGTTCGCTATTTATCTGAGCTATTCAGTGACTGAAGCGTCAATAAAGACTCATAATATGAAATTAAACCACTCAGATAATCGGGTGATATTTCTTGTAGTGCTTTAAATGAACGAATCACTAAACGTTCCGGATTAAGTGGCCCGGCATTTTCAGGAATTTCTTTCATGACTCTTGCAAGCAAACGGTCTAAAGCCATTTGTTCAAACATACTTTGATATTGTTTAAAGGATTGCAGGTCTGTCTGCTTTATTTTATTTGTTACATCTGGCGAAGCTTGTTCTGGTTTAGCCGCTGAGCTTAATCCAACACCTCCCATGTCACTAGTTAATTCTTTGAAATAGTGACTACTGCTTTTTTGTTGAACCGCTTTAAATAAGTTTGTTAGGGCGCTATAAGATTTCGACTCACATAAAGCTTTGGCTTGATCGAATGCATGCGCATAGTCTTCTTCAATAATATTCAACTGTTCTTGGGCTATATGCAGCTGACGCTCTAAACTGAGCTCTAGCTCATTCAAGGCTTTGTAGGCTTTAGTGATTAGATTAGCTGAAGGCTGATGCTGTTTTTTACTTACTCTTTCAATAATCCCTCGAACATAAAAAAGTTTGCTTAGCCCGGACGTTGATAAGTCACTGTTATATAAGGAATCTAATCTGCTCTCGATGCTGGTAAGATCATCATTTACTAACTCAGGCATTAAGGTAACGCTTCCGCTTTAGCTTTGGGAACCGGTGCCATTTCAACACGTCGATTCTGCGTGCGACTTTCAGAATCAATATTCGGGACAACCGGGCTTTGAGCCCCAAAGGCTGCTGCAAAAACAAGTTCCGGCGGCATACCTTCTTCAATGAGTGTTCGGGTCACAGTTAGGGCTCGCTGGGCAGAAAGCTCCCAGTTGTCAGCATAACGTAAGTTACCTTTCTGAATTGGTAAGTCATCGGTAAAACCACTCACCATAAGCATTTCATTTCGCTCACCTAAAAATATTTTTAAAGGCACGACTAAGGAGGTCAGTAACTCACGGCCTTCTATTTGCAATTGATCTGAATTTAGCGAAAACAATACGCTGCCGCTAATGCCGATTTTGCCATTATGGAAGGTGACACGACCACTCGAAAGCGGATCTGCCAAGGCTTCTTCCAAAGCTAAACGGCGTTGCTCTTCTGCTTGGCGTTTGGCAACTTCTTCTTCTAGGCTTTTTGATAGTTCCAACTGATAACCAATCACCCATATTAGCAAGAGTACGAACACTCCGACTAAGCCGGACATCAAATCACCAAAAATAGCCCAAATTGGGGGAGAGTCTTCTTGAAGCTCTTCTAATTCCATACTTAAGCGCCTGCTTCTTCAAAGCGGCTGACTGCCATTCGATTAATCTCTTCAATCAAACCTTTTTGCGACATCATGCTGTGGTCAATAATTTCTCTCGCCTGCGCAACGTAATAAGCTAGCTGCTCATCACTGCGGCTACTTGATGCTTCCAGTGCTATTTCAATCTTGTTTAAGTTAGCCACTAAGCTGTCATTAGATTCACTAAAGCGCTCAATCGCACCGACAAAGGCATCACTCATACTCGCGATATCGATACTGCTTTCTGAAAACTGTAAGGCGATATCCGATAGTTTATTCACTTCACTATCTACACGTGCATCAAAGCGCTCACTGATATCGGCAAGCATCGTACCTGATGAACTCAGCAAGGTTTCCATTGCTTTACCTTGGTTAACGGTACTTTGCGCTAGGGAATCGGATAAGCCATCTAAGTCGGACATGATACGGCGACGTTCTTCCAATAAATCGTTATCACGCGCCATATTCTGGGTCATTTCTTCTTTCAATTTACTAATGACTTCTGCCGCTGCTTTAGGCGCTTGGGATGCCGTTTCTATTAATCGGCTCATGGGTGCTTCTAAGGCCTGACCTAAGTCGGCTAACTGGGTAGACACTGTCGTTTCTAATTGCACTAAATGTTGCAACGCTTTATCTGCTCTGTCTTGCTCTTGATCGCGTAACTCACTCAACTGCTTAGTTAACTGTGAAGCTATATTTGCCATTGCGTCAGAGTGCTGAGCTTGCCACGCGGCTTCGGCTTGCTCTCGAGATTGTAGACTTTGCTCCGAAGAATCATTAATAGCATCAACCTGTGCTTTGATACCTTGGCTATTTTCCAAGACCGATGCTTGTAGCGTTTTCAAGGTTTCGGCAATTAAATCAGCCCCTTGTTGTTGTGAGTTTTTCTGGGCACTTACAGCTGAACTTAGATCTTTGGATAACTGCTGTGAATTAGCTAAGAATTCTGCCGATGCTGCTTGCCATGCTTGTTGCTGAGTCTCAGATAGCTGCACTAGTTGCGTTTGTGTTGTTTCCTGAGATGATTTAAGTGCATCGGTCCACTGCTCTAGCTTCGCACCATCTGCTTGTTGTCGCTGCTTGTCTTTGTTCTCAGCCTGCTGCATAAACTGCTCAACAAACTGACTAGACAAAGAAGTAAACTGCGCACTGAATTGGCTGAAAGAGTCCTGCATTGCTGAGCTTAGTTTTAACTGAATAGCTTCATGCTCTTTCAAGCCTGCTTGCCAAGATTCATTTGCCGCTAAGGTATGATCTTTTAAGTTAGTCGAAACACTTTCGAGATAGGTATTATTCTGGCGCACTAATTCAGTCTGAGTATCCCTAACATTCTGCTGAATACTGTCAGACATGTCTGACATGGCCTGACTAACAATAGGGCTCATCTGCTTGGCGACCAGATCACCACTTTGCTCTACTACCTGATTTAAACTTTGACTAACTGACTGCGCTAAAGATTGATAAGCCTGTTCGACCGAGTCATGAAATTTATCCTGCTTAGTATTTAATTCCTGTCCTAAGCGTTGCCCCATTTGTTCTAAATTTTGCGCCATGACGGTAATTTGAGCGGCTAGTTCCGGCAAAGCCTTCGCTTGTTGCTGAAGTGACTTATAGGTTTCTTGACGATTAAAATTCAATGAAAATGGTCTGAATACGGTATTAATTTTGGCATCTAACTCACGCGCAACCAGAATACGCTCGCGTCGACTTAAGGTAGACATTAGCCCAAGCATGGCAGAAGCAGCAACACCCGCAACAGAGGTTCCAAAGGCGGCACCTAAGCCTTTGATCGGCGCGGCCAAGCCTTCACGTATCGCTGAAAGCTCGGTACTACCTTGCAGCGCAATCACCGAGCCTTGTAAGGTATCGACCATACCAATGAAGGTACCTAATAGACCTAACATAACCAAAAGACCAACTAAATACGGCGTTAGTACTGGTGATGGCAAGCCTTTACTTTCGCCTTCTATACGTGAGGACACTGCATATTTTAAGGAAGCATGTAGGCCGTCCATCCATCTCGCTAGAACGTGGTTAGCATCTATCTCGTTATCAGAAAAATTGGGCACTTTAACCAAAGCAAGGTGAAGGCTTTGTGTGGCTTTATGGAACTGAATTAACTCAATAGCGCCAATACCATAGACCAAGGCAATAATTAAGGTAACGGATAAAGCAAGAACATCGGTGCCCAGAAAAACGTAACTCATCCCAAATATTGCTGTCGCGCCAGCGACAAATGCCAATAAAAACATAGCTCTAATCATTTACTTATAAGACCTCTTGATTGAACGCATTTATCAAGCCGTGAATTGGCTGTAAACGTAATTCTAATTCTGCTGATAGAAGTTGATATAACTCACCATGAAAACCAGCTAATTGAGCCGGCTTATCGCCTTTACTCCATTGGGCTTCTATTTTTTGACTGTACTTTAATATAACTTTTGAAATCGCTGCAAAACCTGAACGTAAAGGAAAACCGATAGTTTCCTCTAAGGTAGTATCCAATAAAGCCAGCTTGGCCATATTCACACTTGTGGCCGAAAGCGTTTCTCTCACATAGGTTCTCAAGCCTTGGATTTTTGCTGACATTTCAGACTGCTGGGCTTGATAAAACTTTTGGTAAGCAGATAAATCTAGCCCTTCTTTCTCAAGGTCAATTCGTGGCAAAGGAAACCTTGGCTGCACTATCGATAAATCAAAACTTTGATCAATATTTTGTTCAATTGAGCGCCGCACACGTTCAAAGGCTGAATTGAGCGCTCGTTTCTGATCATCTGTCGGTTTAGCACCAGAATTCACTGATGCTTTTTTCTCTAAAAGACGCAAGTGCCCATGTACCTCTGAAAGCTTTAAAGAGCTTGTGAAGTCCATATTCTGCGTGAGCCTCTCTGAAAATCGAGTTTGACTCTGAGGCAAATCTTTATCGAGCAAATTCTGTAATTTTCGAATCAGCTCTGAACTACCCAGCAAGCTTTGAGAAGCCTTTTGTTTTGGTAATTTGGCTTTCGAAGGTGTTTGAGACATAAATACAGCCACTCGGGTAAAAACAGCTGTGCATTATCGCTTTTCTTGAACTTTATTCAAGGTGACTTAGACCTCATTGACACTTATGTGATCTAGGTTTTTGCCTAATACCTATGCGATACTGGCACTTTTATGACACATCAATGATAAAAATAATACAGGATGCTTCATGGACACAAATAAGGCTACTGATAGTCAATATCGACACGCTTTTATGGATGACGCTCTAAGTACAGATGACGCTGTCGCCTTATCTGAAAAACTCAAAAAGAATGAGCTCAACCCAGAGATGCTGGCTAGAGCAGCGCTTTTACGGGCACAGAGTGTTAACCCTAGCATTTGCGCCATTAATTACTTAATAGATCAAGACCAATTGTCAGCCGATGGAACAGCTAAGCTAATGCCTCACCCTCAGTCTGAGCACTTCTTTCATGGCATTCCTTCATTCTTAAAAGATAATGTTGCCTACAAAGACATGCCAACCAGCTTTGGAAGCAATGCTTTTCCGCCTAAAATAGAAAGCAAACATGGCCCTTATGCCAAGCAATTTAGTGAAATGGGTATGCGCATCTTAGGCAAATCATCATTACCTGAATTTGGTTTTAACGCATCGACCGAACCCGTCCACAAAGAAGCCACTAAAAACCCTTGGAACATAAATTTTTCATCTGGTGCATCGTCTGGTGGTTCAGCAGCCCTAGTCGCCGCTGGCGTAGTACCTTTTGC
>CAXBKC010000309.1:0-5316 GCA_963975615.1 uncultured Oleiphilus sp. | reverse complement strand
TGAAACAAATATTCCTCGCATTGAAGATCTTGAGTTACCAGAAACTATCAATCAGTTAGCTATGACCAAGCGTGGTTTAATTATTTTTGTCGGTGCTACTGGTACGGGTAAGTCTACCTCGCTGGCTGCCATGATCGGTCATCGAAACCGTAATAGTAAAGGCCATATTATTTCAATCGAAGATCCAATTGAATATATTCACCAACATGCAAATTGTATTGTGACTCAGCGCGAAGTGGGCATAGATACTGTAAGTTTTGAAGTTGCGTTAAAAAACACACTTCGTCAAGCGCCCGATGTCATCATGATTGGTGAAATTCGTAGTAAAGAAACCATGGATTATGCCGTCACTTTTGCTGAAACGGGTCACTTATGCTTGGCAACCTTACACGCTAACAACGCTAACCAGGCTTTGGATAGAATTATTAACTTCTTCCCTCCGGAACAACACAACCAGATCTGGATGGATTTATCACTAAATTTAAAAGCGGTTGTTGCTCAGCAATTAATTCCAACGCCGGATGGGAAGGGCCGCAAGGCTGCCGTCGAAATTTTGCTTAATACACCGCTTTGTGCAGACTTAATCCGTAAAAAAGAGGTGCATAAACTGAAAGAGGTCATGACTAAATCACGTGATATTGGTATGCAGACTTTTGATCAAGCGCTTTATGACCTATATGCCGCGGGCGATATTACCTATGAAGATGCTTTAGCTTATGCGGATTCTGCAAATGATTTACGCTTGATGATCAAGTTAGGTTCAGATGCAAATACACCTACTCAACTTCAATCTTCGACAGACCGTTTAAGTATTGAGGATGATCAGATAGATTTCGCACCCTAGTTTTAGGGTGCGCTCCAGTCGCCTTTAACTTAACAACCAGGCAACAATGGGCAAGGTTACCAGGCTTAGAAGTAAGCCATAACCAATAATGCCACTGACTAGCCTAGGTGCTAAGCCTGCGACAATGGCTATAGCGCCAGCCGAGATCATAGGTGGCATAGCCGCCTGAAAAATACTGATATCGACCACTAAACCATTTTGCCCAAAAATAGACCAAAGCAGCCAGGCAAGGGCGGGCATAAGTATTAATTTTATGGCTAGGGCTATCGACATTGGTCCCATCTCATCCCGGTTAAAACGAAAATGTAGTTGAAAACCTACCGCCACCATAACCACAGGCACTAAGGTAAGCGCCAAGCCGTTAATGAGTGAATTTATAAACTCTGGTACAGCATATCCTCTAAACCCTAGTCCTAAAATCAAGGCGATAAACGATGGGAAGGTAAGTATTTTGATTAAGATGTCACGCAAGCTAGGGCTAGAGACTTTTGAGCTATACATTGCTGCAACGATGGTTGCATAAGTAGCTAGGGCAATGAAAGAGCCTAGTTGGTCATAAACAACCGCATAGGGCATGCCTGCTTGACCAAACAAAGCTTCGGTCATGGGAAAACCTAAGAATGAGGTATTTCCTAGAGGCAAAATAATTAATAAAGCCCCGGTTACTTCACGAGACCAATGTAATATTCTCGAAAGCAAAAGCGTCAGCAAAATAACAAAAATAAGTAAAAACCATGGGGTAATAGCTGGAATATAAAGGGCAGATGTGAAGCTTAGCAGCGGAATGTTCTTTAAAATTAGTGCAGGTAAAGCCGCATATAAGACAAAAGCATTCAGAGCCATGGCCGAGTTTTCTGGCATAGCTTTAAATCGCTTTAACAACATACCAATAATGATGTAGCTCAGAATAAGATAGAAACTTTCCATAATTGCTCATACGCCTAGCAAGTCAAACGATATTTATATCGACTAAAAACCGGCCATGATACAGAAAGATGAGGGCCATATTCCAGATTTTTATCCTCTTAACCTTTTAGCCTCTCATTATCGGCGTGACATAAAAATAGACGCTGAAGAAATGGCAGGCACTTCCGCCTAATACAAATAAATGCCATATAGCATGGTTGTAAGGTATTCTTTTATTTAGGTAGAAAACAATACCAAGCGTATAAACAATCCCGCCTGCGAACAGTAAATTTACACCGCCAGAAGCTAAAGCTTCCTTCAAGTCGTCAAAGGTCAGAACCACTAACCAGCCCATGATAAGATAAGTAGATACCCTTAGCAGTTTGAAACGGTGCTTGAATTTTATCTTTAATAAGATTCCAAAAGCTGCGATTCCCCAGATAATAAAGAAAAATAACCATCCAATCGTTGCTCGCATCGTAACCAGTAAGAACGGAGTATATGTGCCAGCTATTAGTAAATAAATGGCACAATGATCATACATTTTGTATTTGGCTTTCTTGTTGGCTTGGCTGGCAGCGTGGTAAAGGGTCGATGACAAATATAAGGTAATCAGACTTAAGCCAAATATTGAAAAGCTGGCTAACTGATAAAAATCAATATCTAGGCTTTGCGGAGCTTGTAGGGCTTTTATCAGCAAAAATGCTAAGCCCAGGAAACTCAAGCTCAGACCAAGAGCATGACTTAGCATATTCGCTAATTCTTCGCTCTTACTATAGTCAGATTCATCGAGAGACTTGGTGTCTGAATTTTTTTCTTGCTTAGGTAGGCGAGACATAAAACGAGCTCCTTTTCACTGTTATAATTTCAGTTTACATTTGTTAGCTGAAGTGTGAAAGGAGTCGTAATCAAGATACCTATTAGTTTCTATGCCTAGACAAGAAACTGGCTTAGATATTTTACCATCTGGCCGATATCGCTAAGCAGTAAAGCGCTTTAAGCCTTTAAATATACCATCAGTTAAATTAGTAAATTCACTTTTAGCTTTTTTGATGACTAGATCTGTGACGGCTGCCGGTTCATTTGGAAGCGTTTTATCTGAACTGGGCTCTGCAGCTGACTTTGTATTGAGAGGTGTATAGGCGGAAAGGCTCGACTGTAAGCTTTGCCCAAGTTCTGATTTCACTTTCAAGCCATACCACTCGCAAATTTTTTCTATAGCGAGTAAGAACGCTTTTTGTTCTCCATGGACTGAAATTGAAATCGTTGTTCTTCTAATGTCATCTTCCCAAGGTACGTTAATTCTTAATTCGAACGCTTCTGATGGGTTTCGCCCCTTTCTCTTAACTATGATGCGGCGGAGTCCACGGATCTGGCCATTTTCACGAAGATGGTAACTCGGAGATAAGGCTTGTTGAGCCGTAAATGCTTTCTGCGCTTTTGCTAAACGTTCATCAACTTCCAACGCTTTTTTATAGGCGGCATCCCGACTACGTTTTATGCGGATATACTCTTGATGTTCCTGGCCACCCCAGGCGCGAAAGACGCGGTAATAAGATAAATCACCGTACTGATGATTGTAAATTGCCATATATTGTATCCTCCCTTAGGACATTCCATATCATGAGAACCTAACATCGGTTGCAAAATGCGCTAGACTGATCCCCATTACGTACTACTTAACAAACTTTATTCACGCGTGATGCTCTAAGTGATTAATGCATTTTGACAAAGCGCTTGTTTTCGTTAAAGTTTGCATGCCTTCATTGGCACGCGCACTGTACACGATTATTTATAAAAATATGAGACAAATCCCATGAAATACAGCATTTATTTATCCGGTGAGATTCATAGCGACTGGCGAGAACGAATTACCAAGGGCCTTAAAGAACAAGGCGTTAATGCCAATATCTATAGCCCGGTCACTAACCACGAAGCCAGTGATGAAGTGGGTGTCCGCATACTTGGTCCAGAAGAAAATAGCTTCTGGAAAGATCATAAAGCGGCCAAAATCAATGCCTTACGAACCCAAACTTTAATTGAAAAATCTGACATCGTGGTCGTACGTTTTGGTGATAAATACAAGCAATGGAATGCTGCCTTCGATGCTGGTATCGCTATTGGTTTAGGTAAACCTATTATTGTGATGCATGCTCCAGAGTTAACGCATCCTTTAAAAGAAATTGATGGTGCGGCTATGGCGGTGACAGAAACGCCTGAACAAGTGGTTGAAATTTTGAAGTATATCAACCAATAAGCGGCCAAAAGGCCGTTAATTAAGGTATAATGCCGCACTTTTTGCTGACATTTGCCTAAGCAAACATCACTCACAGACTTTATTTGGTGGTACCAACGTGTCGAACACTACAACGTCTCTCTCTACAGAAGCGCCAACTAGCACGCCAGACGTAAAAACCTTTCAGGGGCTAATACTCGCTCTACAAAACTATTGGGCCAGCAAAGGCTGCGTCATTTTGCAGCCGCTTGATATGGAAGTTGGGGCGGGGACATTTCACCCGGCAACTTTCTTACGCGCTATCGGCCCGGAAACTTGGAATGCGGCTTATGTCCAGCCAAGCCGTCGCCCGACAGATGGTCGTTATGGTGAAAACCCGAATCGTTTGCAGCATTACTATCAATTTCAGGTTGTCATGAAACCCTCACCGCTGAATATTCAGGATTTGTATCTTGAATCATTAAAAGCCATGGGCGTAGATACTTTGGTACACGATGTTCGTTTTGTAGAAGATAACTGGGAGTCACCAACGTTAGGCGCTTGGGGCTTAGGTTGGGAAGTGTGGCTTAATGGTATGGAGGTGACGCAATTCACCTACTTCCAGCAAGTCGGGGGCATAGAATGCTACCCGGTGACAGGTGAAATAACCTATGGTTTAGAGCGTATCGCGATGTACCTGCAAGGTGTCGACAGCGTATATGATTTGGTTTGGACGCACGGCCCTGATGGTGACGTCACTTATGGCGATGTCTTCCATCAAAATGAAGTAGAAATGTCGACCTACAATTTTGAGCATGCTAATACCGATATTTTGTTTACTAACTTTGATAATTACGAAGCTGAAAGCCAGAAAATGATCGATGCAGGTTTGCCACTTCCGGCTTATGAGTTGGTATTAAAGGCATCCCATACTTTTAACCTACTGGATGCACGTCATGCGATTTCGGTAACCGAGCGCCAACGTTTCATTCTTCGTGTTCGGGGTTTGGCACGTGCAGTTGCCCAAGCTTATTTTGATAGTCGTAAAGATCGTGGTTTCCCCTTGGCACCAGAAGCACTTCGACTCGAAGTTCTAGCCAACCTAGCCGAGAGCGCTGGCTCTTCTGATAACGCTAAAGCGGGAGATAAAAAATAATGTTGAGTCATGACTTTCTAGTAGAAATTGGTACCGAAGAGCTACCACCTAAATCACTGAAGACTCTTTCAGATGCTTTTACCTTAGGTATTGAGGATGGTTTAAAAAGCGCAGGTTTAAATCATGGTTTAGTAAAATCATTTGCCAGTCCACGACGCTTAACTGTTCGTATTACGGCTTTAGAGGCGCAGCAAG
>CAXBKC010000308.1:0-5331 GCA_963975615.1 uncultured Oleiphilus sp. | reverse complement strand
TAGAACCACAGATGCTCAGGTTACCTTTGAAACTGCATCACTAAACACTAAACCTGGTACTTATGATGTTGAGGTAACAACGGCCGCTACTCGTGGTAGTTTATCTGGTAATGTCAGTTTGGGCGCGAGTACAACGATAGATGCAAATAATGATACCTTTACAATTAAAGTAGACGGTACAACAAGTTCTCAGATAACACTGGCTGCGGGTAGTTATACGCAAGAGCAGTTGGCAGAAGAAATTCAGTCTAAAATTAATGGAGATACCGGTTTATTGTCTGCAGGGAAGGCTGTTACTGTAACTCTAGATGGCTCGAATCAGTTAGTGATTAATTCTAATATATATGGTGATTCTTCTAAGATTGAATTAACCGGCGTAGATACAAATACGCTCACTCAGCTAGGTTTAGATGTTGGTGTTGGCATCGATGGTGTCAATGTCGAAGGTACCATTAATGGTGTGGTTGCAGTGGGTAGTGGTCAAGTTTTAAGTGCCGCAAAAGGCGATGACTCAGAAGGTATCAGATTAACTATTTCAGGTAGCGCAACGGGCAGTCGTGGCTCAGTCACCTATATTGAAGGTGTTGCTGAGAAAATGGTTGATTTGATTACTAGGTTTGTCTCTGTTGATGGTTCTATTAGTGTTAAGAATGAACGCTTGAATAAGGAGTTAGCGTTGATCAGTGAAGATCGAGCTAAACTAAATTCAAGAATTGAAACGTTAACGGCGAGATTAGCGAGGCAATTTACAGCTGCGGATATTATTATTGCACAGCTAAATAGTACTCAAGACTTCGTTTCACAACAATTAGCCGCATTAGCGGGAACAAATAATGATAAATAAAAGCTAATAAATAATAAATAGCTTTAATCTTCCGATAGGAGAGTTTTATGAATGCTTTGCATCAATACCAAGCAGTAAATTCGCAAACAAGCGTGGTGGATGTCGATCGTCATCAGCTTATTCAGTTGCTCTTTGATGGTGCGATTGAGCGTATCAATATGGCGAAGGCGCGGATTAATGCCAAAGATTTTGAGGGTAAGAATCGACTTATCAATAAATCGATAGAGATTATATCTGGTCTGAGAAGTTTTTTAGATCTTGAAAAGGGCCAAGAGCTGGCTCAGAATTTGTTTGATCTTTATGTGTATTGTGAACATAAGCTGTTTCAAGCAAATGTTAAAAACGATCTCTCAATTTTAGATGAAGTATTAGGCCATTTAAAGACAATTCAGGATGGTTGGTCTGGTATTCGTCAAGAAGCTATTGAAAAAGACTTGATTTAAATCTGAGTCATTTCTGAGAACAAGAAAAGCCAGGCTTTTAGAAATGAAAGCCTGGCTTTTTTGTTTAACCTTCTATAACAGCGCTTGTATCTTCACCGCCAAAAGCATTGAGGATGTCTGGTATTAATTTATCAAACTCCATGCTCATTATGCTAAAGCCGGCATCAAACTGACTGGCAGCATCTTCTGCATTATTATCATCTAATTGCTCTTGAAGCATATCTCCAAATTTAATGCGCTTAATACTTAGATCAGAGCCTAATAAAAATGAGATAGACTCACGCCAATCTAAAGCGAGTTTAGTGACTTCCATGCCAGACTGAATTTGTTCTTCTATTTGCTTCTGGTCTAGCTCTAGGCCTTTATATTTAATGCTGCCTTTTTCATCACCGTTAGAGGTTAGTTCGCACTCGTAGCCTAACGTTAGTTCGGCAGGCATGCTTGCATCTTTCGTTACCCAGTGAGTCATGACAGAGCTCGGTGCCTGATTTACAGCAGGGAATTTAATGGGTAGAGAGCCGATGGTTTTTCTTAAATAACTTGTAAACTCGTCGGCTAATTTTGCCGAGGACGTATTAATCACCATATAGCCTTTGCTAGGGCATAGGTAAGCAAAGTGTCGAGTGGTTTTAGTAAACGACTTTGGCAGTAGCTGAAATGTAATCTCTTCTTTGATTTCAGTCTTCTCTTTGCGAGTGACTTTGCGGTGTTGTTCCTCTTCTATAGCATTAACTTTCTCTTGTACTTGTTCATTCACAACAGAGCTAGGTAAAATACGCTCCTGTTTCTGTAAGCAAATCATCCAGTATTCTTGGCAGACGTGAACGAGTTGGTCAGAATGCTTTTGGAGTGGGCTTGACCAACCGAGTTGGTAAATGTCATTCGCTTCGCAGGGCTTAAATGGTGACTCTGCTAATTGTGCTTCCAGTGTTTCACTGGATACTTCGAAGGGTTTGGTGAAGCGATAAAATAAAATATTTTTAAACCACATAGTTATTTTTCTACCTTTTATAAAAAACAGTGGCGCATTATGCGATGCTCTAAGTTTGTTGCCAAGGTGAAATATAAATTACTTGAAGATAAAAAATTAAATGACTGATTTTAAGGTAAATAATAATGAAGGTGAGCAGCTTAATTCCTTCGTGCTTTATTCAACAAGTGCTTGTCATTTATGTGAAGAAGCCTTAGTTATACTAAATGAACTTCATGAGCAAATGCTTGAGCTGGCCAAAGAGAAGGATTTCTTACTGTCTGCTGATTCGGTATATAGGGTAAAGATCGTTGATATAGCAGAGGATGATAAGTTAATAGAAGTTTATGGGCCAAGGATTCCTGTGTTAATCTTCCTATCAAGCGGTGAAGAGCTGGCTTGGCCTTTTGATATCCAAACAGCTTACCAGTTTATTTTGCCCAAGTTGTCGTTTCCAGCCCAGTAAAACAAAGTGAATTATTATCGTTTTGAAACTAATTTTTAGAAAATAGGAATTGCATGCTTTTTTTAATCTCTCCTGCCAAAACACTCGATTTCGAATCATCTAGTTTTACTGACGAAGCAACGCAGCCTCAATTTCAGCATGAGTCGGCACAGTTGATCGATATTATGCGAGAGTTCTCGTCTGAAGACTTAAGTAAATTGATGAAAGTGAGTGAGAAAATTGCCGATTTGAATGTTGAAAGATTTAAGTCTTGGCAGCGTCCATTTGATATACAAAATGCCAAACAGGCTATTTTTGCATTTAAAGGTGATGTATATACCGGTCTTGCGGTTGAAGCGATGGACGAAAATGGTTTGAATTATTTACAAGCAAACTTGAGAATACTATCTGGCCTTTATGGTCTGCTTAAACCTCTAGATCTAATGCAGGCTTACCGATTGGAAATGGGAACTAAATTGGCGCATTCAAAATGCCAAGACCTTTACCAATTTTGGGGAAGTAAAATTACAGATCAAATAAACTCAGAATTAACTGAGCATGATTACATTATTAATTTGGCTTCCAATGAATACTTTAAAGCCGTTAAAGAAAAGCAATTAGCTAAAAAGTTAATCACCCCAGTATTTAAAGATGAGAAAAACGGGAAATATAAAATAATTAGCTTCTATGCGAAAAAGGCTCGCGGGTTAATGGTACGTTTTGCTGCCGATAATCAGATTCAGAATGCGCAAGATTTAAAGAAATTTGACTATAATGGTTATCGGTTTGAAGAGGCTGAGTCTTCCGAGCTTACTTGGGTGTTTAAAAGGGCAGAGCAGAAGTCTTAAGTACGGCACGTTGAGCTCGTCGAAACGGACAAGAAACGTAAGCTCGTGGAAACTGGAACGCCCTTCGACGGGCTCAGGGAACTTATTTATAGGGTGTACTCGATAAGAATGAAATTTTTTTAGAATGAAAAAAATCTTCAATAAAGTAACGGTTAAATCAAAACAAGCCTATCGCTTTGCTCGTTTAGGCGGAAACCTTGTAGTAGGAAGTGCGTTTATATCATCCTGCTATCGCTTTCCGAAAATATCAAAGATTGATCAACATCACTTGGCCGACTATAGGCTCTTTGCTCGTTGGGTAGAAGATTTAATCTATTCTATGAATACGCGCTTAACAGTGACTGGCGAGATTATGCAGGAGCCTGGCTTCTTTGTGTCGAACCATATCTCTTGGTTAGATACCATTCTCCTTTCACATATTCAGCCAATTAGCTTTATCGCACGACATGATCTTGAGAATTGGCCGCTATTAGGTACATTCACCAAGCGTATGCAGTCTGTTTATATTGATAGGAGCAATAAGTTCCAAGCTTACAGGTCGATTCCTGCTTTAGAGGAGCGTATGAAAGAGGGGCGGTCCGTACATGTATTTCCAGAATCGACAACCTCTGACGGCGCTAAGGTTCTTCCATTTTACCCGATGTTTTTTGAAGCTGCCGTTCGTACCGGCAAACAAGTACAGGCTGTTGCAATTCAGTATAAAGATGAGCACGGCTTACCCTTAAGGGAGGCAGCTTATATTAATAATGATAGTTTTTTAGAAACTTTAGAAAGAATTCTGAAAGTAAAAAAAGTATATGCTCATTGTCACTTTTTTGAGCCATTGGATGCGGCAAGCTTTGATAGAAAAGAGTTGAGCAGACTAACGAGAGAGCAAATTGAAACTTATATAAAGCAAACATAATTTAAAATATTTTAATTTCGTACTTATTAGGAGAAACAATGAACAGTTCAGAAATAATTACCCCAGACCTTTGTGATGAATACCCTGATTTGATTCAGGTTTTAGCGCCTATGCTTCAAAATTTCGGTGGGGTTGACGCTTTTGGTGGTGAGATTGTGACCGTAAAGTGTTTTGAAGATAACTCAATTGTCAAAGAGCAGGTGGCTTTGCCAGGTCAAGGGCGGGTAATGGTAGTTGATGGTGGTGGTTCGATGAGGAATGCGCTGCTGGGTGATATGTTAGCGGAAAAAGCAGCAGAAAATGGCTGGGAAGGTTTGATTATCTATGGCTGTATTCGAGATGTTGATGTAATTCGTCAGACTAAGTTAGGTGTTCAAGCTATTTCAACGCATCCAAGAAAAACGGAAAAACGCGGAATTGGTGATTTAAATATCCCGGTAACGTTTGGCGGCATAACCTTTGTGCCGGGTCAGTATGTGTATGCCGATAACAACGGCGTTATTATAGCGCCGACCAAGTTAATTTAGGTAATAACCTTAGCTCTCCCCTTATGTAGGGGAGAGCTAAGGTGAGTTTCTTGAACTTTATTCTTTAGTTCGCTATTTCAAGTATTTCGGTACCGATCTGATACTTGTTTTCACTTAGTTGTATGCACCTTAGGATTTTAACTTTTGCATCCAGTGATGGAAAAGCATCATTGTTTGAAGGTAAGTTGGTGTGGCAAATAGTACCAGCATCCACCTCCTGATCCACTTCAATCAGCATTCCAGTGCCGCTTAGATCCCGACAATAGCCTTTAACTCTGACGTCACTATTATCTACAGCTAGTGTTATTTCGGTATCGACTTTCATGCGAATAAAGTCGCGTTTCTCATCC
>CAXBKC010000307.1:0-5337 GCA_963975615.1 uncultured Oleiphilus sp. | reverse complement strand
ATATTGGCGACGCCTGGTCCATAAAATTCAACAAACTTACCCACTACGCCTGTCTTGCGTAACAATTCAGTGACCGTAAGCACGAGATCGGTAGCAGTGGTTCCGGGTGGAAATTCGCCTGCCAGTTTGACTCCGACTACTTGAGGAATCAGCATACTCATCGGTTGCCCAAGCATAGCAGCTTCAGCTTCGATGCCACCTACGCCCCAGCCGAGAACACCTAAGCCGTTGACCATCGGTGTGTGTGAATCGGTGCCAACCAGAGTATCGGGATAAGCTAACATTCCATCCGGACCTTCACGGGTGAAGACCACACGTGACAAATACTCCAAGTTAACTTGGTGGCAGATACCGGTTCCTGGGGGAACAACCTTGAAATTATCAAAAGCCTGCTGGCCCCAACGCAGTAGTTGGTAGCGCTCTATATTGCGCTGAAATTCAAGCTCAGAATTAGCACTAAAGGCATTGGCTTGGCCGAACACGTCGATAACAACAGAGTGGTCGATAACCAACTCGCTAGGTACCAATGGATTAATCCGCTGTGGATCACCGCCCAGATCGATCATCGCATCGCGCATTGCTACTAAGTCGACTACACAGGGCACTCCCGTAAAATCCTGCAACAACACACGCGCCGGAGTGTACAAAATTTCCTCTTGCAGCGTAGCTTGCGGTTGCCAATTAGATAACGCTTGGATCTGCTCACGAGTAACCAAGCGACCATCTTCGTTACGTAGTAAATTTTCCAGTAGCACCTTTAGGCTGTATGGAAGTTTGCTGGCAGTTTTAATCTGATCGAGTCGATGAATCTGGTAGGAAATATCATCAACCTGTAATTTGTCACGAGTGCTAAAGCTATTAGTTGTCATGCAAATATCCTTTAAAAGTAATACTTAACACGGTTATCAAGGGCTGCATTTAACACGATAGATAAATGCGTATGACGGAGTCTCAGAAAGCAAGATCTCTTTTCAGCTATGAAAAGCTCGTCTGGCGATATAAAGAATAAATCGCGAGCATGCTGCACACTCAACTGTAGGCTTCGCTGCCAATAGAGTCAAGACAGAGCAGAGTACAAGTTTTAGGGCATGTCTTTTCAATGGAAAAACTAAAAGAATCTTTTTGCTCTACAATTAAAAAACGTATCTTTGCATACACTTCAAGTACAGTTCATATGCCATTGTATTGCGCTGTAATATATGGAAAGAATTTTGTTTAGACTGTTTCACATTAACCAAACCTGATAATTCAGAAGCCAAAGCGGAATTATGTTTTGAAATATAGGAAATCGAGTATGTTCAGTTTTCTTGGAAGAATAATGTTATTGGTATTTGCTTTAAGTTCTTTCAGTTATGCAGAATTTCGTGCGATGACCATCAACACCGAATGGTTATGGACGCCTTTTGACAAAAAAGTAGATGGTAGTTTGAAGCATTTGAGAGATATGTCTGAGGCAGATTATCTTGAAGAACTAGGTTTTTATGCAGCGCAAATTCAAGCAAGGTCTATCGATGTTGTTGCTTTGAACGAAATTGAGAATGAGCAAGTTGCAGACGAGCTTGTTAGAGAGTTGAATAAACAGAGTAATAAAGAAGTTGGCCTGAAATGGCAAAGCTATTTTAAGCAGGGCCGTGATACCGCAACAGGGCAGGATGTAGCGATTATTTCAAGGTTGCCTTATGTCGAAGGGAGTTTGACTGATTTTGATTTTCCAGCGGGTTTTATAGCTGGTGCAGGAAAGGCGAAAAAACTTAGTAAAATTGTCGGTGCTCAGTTTTGGATTAACGATGTTAACAGCAAGAAAAAACTGGGTGTGATTACTGCTCACCTTTTATCGAAAAGACATGAAAATAAAAAGAAAGCGACCAACAGGGAAAAACAAGCTTTAGGTGTGAAGAAAGCGATTGAGCGTTTTAGAAATGACAGTGATGCTTTAATCCTGATGGGGGACTTTAATGATTATTTAAATTCATCGACCCTAGCTATCATTATTGATAAGCGTTTAAGTACTTATAAAGACTGTGCTAATTTTTCGGTTGACGCTAATGCAAAAGAAAGGAAAAGATGGTTACGTCATATCGACCATCTTTTATATTCTGGTTTGAATTGTCTAGGGCAGTATAAGCTGGATTTACAGAACTTTTCTGACCATCCTGCTATATACGCTGAATTTATTATTCATCAAGCCAAATAATAGTTTGCTCCATTGCTTCCCATTGAAAATAGGTCTCTTTATATTTTGCATCCACTATGTGACGCTTTATTTTCATCGTAGGCGTAAAGAAGCCAGAATCTTCAGCCCAAGGTTTTTTGAATACCACCAGTTGATTAATTTGCTCATGCTTACTTGATAAAGTATTTACATGCTTAAGTGTCGCTAACAGAGACTTTTCGATGCTTGCTTCACTGGTCGACTGTGGGTTATTCAACGAAATAAGAGCGATAGGTTGAACTAAGCCCATACCCGTTACCACTACTTGCTCAATAAAGTGATTGTCAGCGAAGTGGTGCTCTAAAGGCACAGGCAAGACGAATTTACCTTTCGCTGTTTTGAATGTGTCTTTAATTCGGCCGGTAATAATTAAATTACCTTTTTCGTCAAAGCGTCCAGTATCGCCTGTTCGGTAATATTTGCCATCCATTACTTCTGCCGTTTTATCTTCAGCTTTGTAATAGCCCAGCATTGTCCAAGGAGCATCGACTAATACTTCATCTGTGTTCGGGTCTATTTTGATATCTGTTCCATGCAAAGGCTTGCCGACAGTGCCGGTACTTATTTCATCAATAGCGTTGTATGTGACACCACCACAAAGCTCAGTAGCGCCGTATACTTCCTGAATATGGATATCCAGTTTTTTATACCAATCCAATAACTCAGCAGAGACAGGGGCAGCGCCAGAAACAGCTGAACGAACTTTACCTAAACCAATACCTGCTTTGATCTTGTTTTTTATGAGCGTGCTAACAAAGGGCACTTTTAAAAGTAAATTGAGCTTGTTTTGTGGCAACTTAGCTAAAATACCTTGTTGGACTTTGACCCAAATACGCGGAACGGCAAAGAACTGGGTTGGTTGTACCGATTGTAAATTTGACGCAAATTTTTCAAGTGACTCACTGAATGACACTTCGGAGCCAGCAACGATAGAGCTGACTTCAGAGACAAATCGCTCAGCAATGTGGTTTAAGGGTAGATAAGAAAGTACACGCTCTGAGACACCTTGATAAATACCGTAGCTAGGTTGAGCTCGCTCATGCTGAATAACTTGATTAACGCACTCATAATCTAGCATCACACCTTTAGGTGTGCCTGTGGTACCTGAGGTATAAATGATGGTGAAAATATCGGTTCGTTTTGGCACATGTACTGATTTTGTTGGTGCATAATCTTCTAAAATTTTCTGCCAATGATGTTTGCAATCAACTTTAGAATTACCTTCATAGTGAGGAAATGCTATGCATGCTAGATCTTCAGGAACGGCATCTTTCTGGATATCCCACGACTCAAGCTTGCCAACAAATAAGGCTTTGATATCGCTTAAACCGATAACATGCTGAAGCTCGTCTTTGCTAAGCGTAGGGTAAAAAGGAACAGATACAAAACCGCCCATTAAAATCGCAAGATCTGCAATAATCCATTGAGCGCAATTTTTAGAAATAATGCCAATATGATCGCCTTGTTCGAGGCCAAGATCTCTAAGCGCAGTTAATACTTTTCTGGCTTGAACCCCTACTTCTTTCCAAGTGTATTCTGTCCAGTTATTGCCTTGAGGTTGGCGTAGGTAAACTTTGTCTGGGTGTAGTTCTTCTCTAAGATAAAATAACTCTAAAAAACTTTTGGCTTTCGCCATTTTGGGGGTTTCATTAATAGTAATATTTGGTGTCTTTGATGTCATATTTTTATCTTTATAGGAGTGTTAGTGATTTCTATGCCTATCAGGTTTCCCGTTATTTCATGTGAGTGGTCGGAAATAGCGGGATACCTAGCTAATGACAAAAATAACTAAATATTATTCTGAAATAAATAAGTCTGTCATTAATGGCTTATCAGAACTTACATCATAACGATATTTTTCGAAATCGGTAACACCTTTTTCTTTTAAAATATTTTCGTCAATTAAATGTTGCCCAGTAATTTCCTGATTCTGACTAGTAATAATTTCGAAAGCTGCATCAGCCATGATTGCAGGTTTTCTGCCTTTTGACATAGTCGCTTTACCACCGCCTTCAAATTCAATCGCTGCGGTCGATATCACTGTTTGTGGCCATAACGAATTTACTGAAACACCAGAACGCTTAAACTCTTCTGCTAAACCAATCGTCAACATAGACATACCGTATTTAGTCGTTGTATAAGGGCCGTAGTGCATAAACCATTTAGGGTCTAAGTTAATCGGTGGAGATAAGTTTAAAATATGCCCGTTGTCGGATTTCTTTAACCAGGGCAAGGCTGCTTGGCTACATGCTAATACTGCACGAGTATTAATCTGATACATCAAATCGAAGCGCTTCATGGGTAAAGATGAAGCGCCGGCTAATTTAATCGCGCCTGCATTATTGATAACAACATCGATGCCACCAAAGCGTTCTACGGTTTTTTCTATTAGGTCTTTGATGCTTTCATCGTCACGCACATCCACTTGAACGGCTAATCCTTGTCCGCCAGCTTCATCTACTTCTTTAGCAACAGAATAAATAGTGCCAGGAAGTTTAGGGTGAGCCTCGACTGACTTTGCAGCAATTACAACATTCGCGCCATGAGCAGCAAACTTCAATGCCATCTCTCGGCCAATACCTCGGCTAGAGCCGGTAATAATTATGGTTTTCTTATCTAACAATTTAGAGTTTGACATACTATTCCTTGGTTTCTTCTTCAGAGTGCACGTTAACCAGTAGTTGTCTTAATTTTACTTGGTCGCCTTTTTTTACATTAACTGATTCAATGAGACCATCCACATCAGACTTTAGCGGGTGTTCCATTTTCATCGCTTCCAGAATGACAAGGGTCTGGCCTTTGGTAACAGTATCGCCGGGAGCGACAAAGACTTCAATAATCGCGCCATCCATGCTGGCCGTAATTTGACCACTACCACTTGCTTCTTTTGCAGCAACAGATAAATGGGTGACATCTTCAAACTGGCTATAGGCTGTCGCATATTTTAAATAAATAGTTTTACTTATAATTTGAAATTCACAACGACGGTAAACACCCTTATGACTAAAACGAATTTGAGTATTTGAAATGCTCACGTCTTGAAGCGATACCGATTCATCCATTTCGGATACCTCAAAATTCAATTCATTCTGAGGTGTTTTGCTTTCTTTTAAACTTAAATCCCA
>CAXBKC010000306.1:0-5363 GCA_963975615.1 uncultured Oleiphilus sp. | reverse complement strand
AAGCGAGAGTAAAGCGCTTCGAAATCTAGGTGACAGTGAGTATCTGCAAGCATTTTAAATTAATGCTCACGTGTCTTTCTAAACTGAATGTCCGGATACCGTTCTTGTGATAACTGGAGGTTTACTAATGTAGGCGCAATATAAGTCAGATTATCGCCTCCATCTAAAGCCAGGTTATCATGACACTTCCTTTCAAACTCAGATAACTTAGACTGAGTTTTACTCGTAACCCATCGAGCCGTTGCAACATTAATAGGCTCATATATAGCTTCGACTTTGTATTCAGACTTTAATCGATGAACAACTACATCAAACTGAAGCACACCCACAGCCCCAACAATTAAGTCATTAGATTTAAATGGGCGAAAAACCTGAACAGCACCTTCCTCCGATAATTGAATCAAACCTTTATTTAACTGCTTCATTTTCAAAGGATCCTTCAACCTGATCCTTCTAAACAATTCAGGCGCAAAGTTAGGTATACCGGTAAAGTGAAGATCTTCTCCCTCGGTAAAGGTATCCCCTATCTGTATCGTGCCATGATTATGGATGCCGATAATATCGCCCGCATACGCAAACTCTGCATGCTCCCGATCTCCCGCCATAAAAGTCACCGCATCAGAAATACGTACATCTTTACCTGTACGGACATGCTTTAACTTCATTCCCCTCCGATAAACACCAGAACAAATGCGCATAAAAGCAATTCTGTCACGATGCTGAGGATCCATATTAGCCTGAATTTTAAATACAAATCCTGAGAACTTCTCTTCCTCTGAGCTTACAATTCTTGTTTTAGTTTCTCGAGGCATAGGAGAAGGAGCCCATTTAGTAAGCCCCTCCAGCATATGATCAACCCCAAAGTTACCTAATGCTGAGCCGAAATATACGGGCGTCAACTGTCCTGCTAAAAACAACTCCCGGTCAAACTCATGTGACGCGCCCTTCACTAACTCAATTTCACTCTTCAAATCCTGCGCATATGAGCCGATTCTTTGCTCCAACTCAGGATTATTAATTCCTTTAATTATTCTCTTTTCTTGAATCTTATGACCCTGCCCCGTCTGATATAAAGTAACCTCATCTGTATATAGGTTATAGACCCCCTTAAATTCCTTACCCATCCCGATGGGCCAAGTAATCGGCGCACAGGCTATATCTAAGACGCTTTCAATATCATCAAGCAACTCAATCGGATCACGCGTATCACGGTCTAATTTATTAATAAAAGTAACAATTGGTGTATCGCGAAGACGTGTAACTTCCATTAACTTAACAGTTCTTTCTTCAACACCTTTCGCCGCATCTATAACCATAAGACACGAATCTACTGCGGTTAAAGTTCGATAGGTATCTTCAGAAAAGTCAGCATGACCTGGCGTATCTAATAAATTGATCAGGCAATCATTATAAGGAAACTGCATCACTGATGTTGTTACTGAAATCCCTCTTTCTTTCTCCATTTCCATCCAGTCAGACTTTGCATGCTGGCCACTTTTTTTACCTTTAACAGTTCCAGCCTTCTGAATCGCATGCCCAAACAACAGAACTTTTTCAGTTATCGTTGTTTTACCGGCATCAGGGTGCGAGATGATAGCGAACGTTCTTCTAATATTTACTTCTTCAAGAAATTGAGACATTTAAAACAATATATCCTTTATAAAATATGCTGATGCAGCAAAAAGAAAAACTACGCAATAACATCAATACTTAAGTCTAAGGTCATAAGAATTGCGTCTTCCCGCCCCCTATTAGACGGATAATAATTAGGCCTTACCCCTACTTCATTAAAACCTTCTGAAAAATACAAACTGATAGCACGAGCATGCGAAGACCTTACTTCCAAAAAGAACATAACGCATTTCTTTTCTATTGCAGAAAACACCAACTGTCTTAACAGTATGCGGCCAAGCCCCATACCTTCAAACTCAGGACTTATACATATATTTAAAAGATGAGCTTCATCTAGAACGTAACTAACAATCGCATAACCCACTATACTTTGATCATCAAGAAGAATTAAGCAATCATCTTTAGACTTTAAGCTGGTAGCAAACATCGATCTGGTCCATGGAAAAGGATAGGCCCGACGTTCGATATTCATAACATCATCCAGATTTTCTTCTTGCATATCACCCAACAAAAGAGCATCGATTTTATCGGACTCAAGCAACCTAGCCATCGACAACACCAATCCGAGAAAATAGCTCCCAAAGGTTCTTTTTCTTTATAGGTGAACTTAAAATTTGCGCTAAAGAGGCATTACAAGAAACAACTTTATATTCTAAATTCTGCTCAGCCCTGATATCCAAAAGAACTGACTCTAAACTCGACAGGTGATCACCAAAATAGAATACATAATCACACTCAGACCAATACTGCGTCTCAAGCCAACGCTTAACTACCAGATCGAAGTAAACCGACAACTCTTCTTTAAAAGCCCCAGATTCAAAAACAGGCCACGTTAAGACCATATCTTTTTGGTGTATAGCAGAAACTTTCCCTGTTATAACGTTAGCTATCGCCTCTAACAAAGTTTTTTCTATATTCTCATTACCTGTATCCGTTTGCTCAAATAAAATAGTAATGTTTTCTATCGACACTGCAGACACAGTTAGATTGGGCACAACTTTAACTTGGGATTTTACTTTAGACTCACCAACCTTAACGACATTTTGATCTCGATCTAACTCTGCATCCTCAACAAGCTTAGGTTTAGATATTGAAGGAATATCATCTAAGCTAGCAGGTATTGCCGACACTAACGGTAAAACATCTACTAATTTTGGCCTTAAAGCAGTTGATACATTTTCAGTTGCCTTAGCTTCACAAAAAAAATCCTTTGGAGTCTCTGCTGCATTTGGAAGGATACATTTGCTATACCATTGCCTAACACCGACCATCCCAAGATTATGATCGCGCGCAGATACAGACTCCATGATGGTACTTATACATCACCTTGGGGGTGTTTTTTAGGTGGCTGCCTATTCATTACGTTCAAAGCATGAAGATATGCTTTTGCAGAGGCAATTACTATATCAGTATCTGCCCCCATCCCATTCACAATACGGCCATTCAACTCAAGACGCACCGTCACTTCACCCTGAGAATCTGTACCACTGGTAATATTATTTACAGAATATAGCTGCAGATTACAACCTGAAGAAGCCAACTTTTCAATGGCTTTAAACGTAGCATCTACAGGCCCACCACCTTCAGACTCGGCGCCTTTCTCTTGACCATCAACCATTAATGTCACCTTTGAAACAGGAACCACACCCGTTTCACTACATACAGACATACAGACAAGAGAATAAAACTCTTTCTCATCAATACCTTTAGATGAACTGACTAAGGCGTGAAGATCTTCATCAAATATTTCATGCTTTTTATCAGCCAAAGTCTTAAATGCAGAAAAAGCGACATTCAACTCGGTTTCTGACTCAAAAGTTATACCCAGCTCTTCAATACGACTCCTAAAAGCATTACGACCAGAATGTTTTCCCAACACAAGACTATTGGTATGCCAACCAACATCTTCCGCCTTCATGATTTCATAGGTTTCACGATGCTTTAGTATCCCATCCTGATGAATACCAGACTCATGAGCAAACGCATTAGCGCCAACAATTGCTTTATTTGGTTGTACAGGGAAGCCAGTAATAGTCGAAACTAAACGAGACGATGAAACTATTTGTGTAGTATCGATTGATGTTTCTAAGCCAAAGAAATCAGATCTTGTTTTAATTGCCATCACAATCTCTTCTAATGAAGCATTACCTGCCCTTTCGCCAAGGCCATTGATTGTACATTCAACTTGTCTAGCGCCATTATTTACTGCAGATAAAGAGTTTGCTACCGCTAAACCTAAGTCATTATGACAATGAACAGAAAACACTGCCTTATCGGCATTAGGAATAGTATTTAGCAAATTCCGTATAGTAAGCCCAAATTGATCTGGTATTGCATAACCTACAGTATCTGGAATATTGATAGTTGAAGCTCCAGCAGCAATTGCAGCCTCTATAATCCGACACAAAAACTCAAACTCTGACCTTCCGGCATCTTCACATGAAAATTCCACGTCATCGGTAAAGTTTCGTGCATATTTAACTGCTCGAACGGCTTGCTCAACAACTGCTTCTGGCTCCATCTGCAACTTGTATTTCATATGTATTGGAGAAGTAGCTATAAAAGTATGGATACGAGAAGCTGCTGCCCCCTTTAAAGCATTGGCAGCACTTTCAATGTCTTTCTCGAGCGCACGGGACAAACTACAAATTCTAGAATCTTTAATCGTATTAGCTATAGACTTAATAGCATCAAAATCTCCCTGACTAGCAATGGCAAAACCCGCCTCAATTATATCTACTTTCATTTTCTCTAATGCGCGAGCAATTCTTAGTTTTTCAGCTTTTGTCATTGAAGCGCCGGGGCTTTGTTCACCGTCACGCAAAGTTGTATCGAATATAATTAATTTATCTGGCCCAGACATGAGCTTAAACTCCTACTTTGCTTTAAACAAAAACCAATTAAAAAATATTGGTAATAATGACAAAAAGTAACGGTGTCTTCAATCAGTATTACAAGCTATCGGCGCTAAGCGCATCATACACCACTAACAATAGATCTAACATTTCCCTAATACTCGAATAATTGGCGCGCAAAAAGTTGATAATGAGAAATAGCACATGTAAGTAAGCAAATTGCGTTGATCTTCGGCGTATTATAGACGAAAATTCATAACTCACTTTGAGACTGTAAACTAAACTGGGGAATAACAGCCATGACGGCATATAAAATAATACTGACAGCATTAATGCTTCTAATCAGTTCATTTTCTTTCGCACTAGAAAAGAAGACGATTTGTACTTGGGATCCTGTAGGGAAAAACGGGCCTGTAATGACTTTCTACTCAGACCTTAAACCAAAAGCTATCGCTTGGGGTTTAGACCTTGAATTTATTGCTTACACAGATGAAAAAGTAGCAGCCAATGACTTTAAAGCTGGTGTATGCGATGGCGCGCATTTAAGCGCAATTTTATCACGTCAATTTGTCCCTTTTGCTGGCACTTTAGATGCAATCGGCGGCATAACCTCTGACGAAGGCTTAGGAAAAGTTCTCGCCACTCTTGCAACACCGGGAGCAGGAAGAATAATGACTAGCGGTCAATATGAAGCCGTTGCAGCCTGGCCTGTTGGATCTATGTTTGCTTTTGTAAATGACAGAAGCATTGATACTGTTGCAGAGTTTAGTGGTAAAAAAATATCCGTTCTTAATGAAGACCCACAAACACACAAACTTGCAAATATGGCTGGTGCCTCTCCAGTTGGCACGTCTTTAGCTACATTCTCAGGGCAGT
>CAXBKC010000305.1:0-5372 GCA_963975615.1 uncultured Oleiphilus sp. | reverse complement strand
CAAAACGTCCGATACCCGCGATGATGACATTGATGAACAGGGAAAAGTCATCATCGCGGGTATCGGACGTTTTGGCCAAGTAGTGAATCGCTTATTAGTTGCCAATGGGGTGCCGACTGTCGTTTTAGACTTTAAAGTGAATCAAGTCGACAGGATGCGTAGGGTTAATATCAAAAGCTTTTATGGTGATGCATCACGACCAGATTTACTCCATACCGCAGGCATTGAAGATGCAAGCTTGGTAGTGGTAGCGATTGACGATACAGCAAGAGCGTTGGAGATGGTAAAACATATTAAGCAAGTGCACAGTCACGTACAGGTATTGGCGCGCGCTTATGATCGGGGTCATGTATTTGAATTGAAAGATGCGGGTGCCGACTTTGTTATTGGTGAAACCTATAACTCGGCGCTAGCGCTGGCAGGAGAAGCATTGAAGCGCTTGGGAACGCATGCCTTTAGAGTCGAGCAGCTCAAACAAGAATACACATCTGTAGAACAAAAGCACTTTGATAAGCTCTTTCACAGCTGGCGTAACGAGGGTGGGAGTATTGGTTTTGGTGAACATTTCATCAGCCTATTTATGAAGATAGAAGAAGACTTAATCAAAAGCATGCAGAGAGACCGAGCTGATAAACATACAGATTCAGAGCGAGGCTGGACACCACCACCAAAGAAAGACACTAAAGAGTTTTAATTGCATTAAGTTTGCACATTTATAATCTATAGTGCTTTCCACGCAAGCGTTATTTTTGATCTAGCGACTGGCTATTGCATAGTAGCGTAAAAAATATTGTTATTTGAATACACAGAATTTGGATTTTATGGTTAAAGCTAATTTTTTTATTATTGTCGTTGTGGTGTTAGGGGTCTCAGCTTGTAGTAGCCAGCTGAACCTAATAAAGAGGGCGCAGAATGCAGCCCACACGCCTGAAGCGTGGCGACAGGCTGTTGCTAAAGAGGTGCGCTCGGTCGAAGGAAACTGGTTGCAACAACTTCAGCAGCCGCAGGTTTTTGAGCTGGTGGATAAGGCCTTAGTTAATAACCAGAGCTTATTGCAACAAGCCTATGAAGTAGAGATTAAACAGCAGCAACTGAAAGCAGAAGGTGCTTCGTTATGGCCCAGTTTAGACTTATCGGCAAGTAGTGGGCGGAATCGCAATAATCGCCCTGTGAGCTATAGCAATTCTAACAGTGTTAGCCTTGAAGCGGCTTATGAAATTGATTTATGGGGTAAGTTATCGGCTAGCAAGCGTGAAGCTAGTCTGAATTATCTTGTTCAGAAATCTCTATACGAACAAGCTCGCCAGCAGTTAGTGGCCGATGTGGTGAGTGCTTGGTTCAATGTGATCACTCAGCAAAAGTTATTAGCCTTATTTGAACAACGAGCAACCTTGGCTGAGCGTAATGTTGAGATCATAGAGTCCGGTTATCGCCAAGGTTTGAACGAAGCATTAGATGTCTATTTAACCCGTAATGAATTAAATAACGAGCGCTCACGTATTGCCGCTCAAAAAGCGGAGTACTTGCAATCTGTGCGTATCCTAGAGCGATTATTAGGTGACTACCCAAGTGCCGAGTTAGTCGTATCAGCTGAACTGCCTTTGCTAAAACAATCCATCCCCTTGGGTCTACCGTCTGAACTGATTACCAGAAAACCAAGCTTGCTGGCTAGTTGGTATCAATTATTGGCGAGTGATGCGGCCTTGGCCTATGCCCATAAGCAACGCTTTCCAAGTTTACGTTTAACAGCGAGTTTAGGTGATAGCAGTCAAGATTTTGATGATTTATTTTCTCCATCAAGCTTGGCTTGGTCATTATTAGGCGGCGTAACCATGCCACTGTTTCAAGGTGGGCGTTTAAAAGCCAATGAAACCGCAGCCGAATTTGTAGTTAAGCGAGAAGAGCAACGTTATTTACAACAACTCTATGATGCCTTTGGCGATGTTGAAAACGCAATCACGCAAGAGCAAGCCTTAATGAGCCGTTATCAAACCACGATTAAAGCAGAAGAAAATGCACAAGCAGCGGAGCAGTTAGCCTTTGAGCAATACCAAAATGGTTTGGTGAGTTACACCACAGTTTTAGATGCTCAAAACCGATCGTTCGAAGCGCAAAGCTCAGTGATCGAAATTAAAAATCAATTGATTGGAAACCGTATTGCCTTGCATATAGCCCTTGGTGGCGATTTTGCTGCACCAGAAAATGACAATGAGAAACCGCTATGACATTTGCTTCCAAAAAAACCCTTTTGCCTATCTTTATTATTGTTATCACCTTGATATTGCTATGGCTTATTAATACCAATCCCCCTCAAAGCAAACGAACCGAGAATGTTAAAAAGGCGCTAATTAATGTTGAAGTTCAGACCCTAGCCTTGCAGCAACATCAAGTGATGGTTGAAAGCTTTGGTGTGGTTAGGCCCAGAGTGCAAAGTTTATTAATCTCACAAGCAACTGGGCAAGTTACTTATGTTAGTGAAAATTTTAGAGAAGGTGGTTTTTTCAAGGAAGGTGAGTTGTTACTAAAACTCGATGATCGAGACCATAGGGCTTCGGTTAAATCGGCCGAAGCGAATGTGTTATTGGCTCAGCAAGGCTTACAAGAAGAGCAGGCGCGAGCCAAGCAGGCAGCAACTGATTGGCAGCGATTAGGTAATGGCGAGCAGGCCAATAATTTGGTCTTGCGTGAGCCTCAATTAGCGGCGGCCAAGGCGCAGTTGCTTTCGGCGCAAGCACAACTAGAGAAAGCCAATCTAGATTTAGAACGCAGCAAAATAATCGCCCCTTATGATGGTCGTGTACTGACGCGTAATGTCGATCTAGGGCAGGTGGTTAACAACAATAGCCAACTTGCCGAGCTGTACGCTATTGATCGTGTTGAGGTTAGATTACCGATTAAAAATAAAGATTTAGCCTTTATTGATTTGCCCGAGAATTTTCGTGATGGAGAAAAAAATCCAGAGGTAAGTTTTCGTTCAGATTTAATTGGCGAACAATATTGGCAGGGAAAAATCGTTCGTACAGAAGGCGCGATCGATAACTTAGCTCAGCAGCTTTATGTGGTGGCGCAAATTAATGATCCCTACAAGGCCAGTAAAGAAAACCAATATCCTGTCAAAATAGGCCAATATGTCTCTGCCAGAATTTATGGCAAAACAATCGATAAAGCACTGGTGATTCCAAACGCTTCGATTTATCAGGGCAGCTATGTCTATGTGGTCGAGGACGGCATATTAAAGCGTCAAAATATTACACTAGCGTGGCAAAGTGATCAGCAGGCGATGGTTAATAACGGCTTAAAAGCAGGCCAACAATTAGTATTAACAGCCTTAGGCCAAGTGAACTCCGGCACTCGAGTTAACATTATTAACAGCCAGCAAGTGCAACAGAAAAAGCATGAGGACAAGCAATGATCGCCTGGTTTGCCAAAAATCACGTTGCCGCTAATTTATTGTTGATTACCATCGTTTTTGCCGGTTTATTTAGTTTAAGTACGCAAATTCCTTTAGAGATATTCCCTGATATTCAATCAGATATCGTCAGCGTTAATGTTTCATTGCGTGGCGCCACCCCTGAAGATGTTGAACAGGGCGTCTCTATTCGTATTGAAGAGGTCGTTCAAGACTTAGAAGGCATAGAGAAAATCACCAGTATCTCTTCCGAAGGCGCAGCGCGAGTCATTCTAGAAATAGAGGATGGTTATGATCCAAGAGAGTTATTGGCCGACATTAAAAGTCGAGTTGATTCGATTAATACCTTTCCTGCAGATGCAGATAAACCCGTTATCGCTCTAGCAGAGCGTAAGCGAGAAACAATTGCTGTGGCGATAGCCAGTGATTACGGGGAAAAAGAAACGCGTGAATATGGTGAGTACATTCGCGACCAATCATTGCGTCTACCGAATGTGACACAGGTGCTGCTAAACGGTGTGCGTGATTATGAGATTGCCGTTGAAATAAGTCAGGACACCTTGCGTCAGTATCAGCTGAGTCTTGAACAAGTATCATCGGCCATTGCGGATTATAGTGTTGATATTTCAGCGGGCAGCCTAAAAACTCGCGGCGGAGACGTATTAATTCGCGCAAAATCACAAGCCTACTATAAGCAAGATTTTGAACGCATTGTTATTAAACAAACAAGTGATGGCACGCTTATTCGCTTAGGCGATATTGCCCGCGTTGATGATGGCTTTGAAGAAACTCCGGTTAATGTTCGCTTTAATGGCAAGCAGGCAGCGTTAATTGAGGTTTATCGAATCGGCCTACAAAGTGCGATCGAAGTTGCCGATGAAGTGAAAGAGTTTATTGATCAACAGCAGAAAAAATTACCCCAAGGATTTGAACTTAACTATTGGGATGATGACTCTTTAATTGTTAAAAGTCGTATTGCAACCTTAACGAGCAATGCCATTCAAGGCGGTATTTTGGTTTTGTTACTGCTCACACTTTTCCTTAGGCCAGCGATTGCGTTTTGGGTTTTTATTGGTATTCCCGTTTCGTTTATGGGGGCTTTTATTGTCATGCCGTTTTTTGGTGTCAGCATCAATATTATGAGTTTGTTTGGTTTTATTTTGGTGTTGGGAATTGTGGTCGACGATGCCATTGTTACCGGTGAAAATGTTTATCGGCATATGAAAACTGCTGAATCAGCCGAACAAGCTGCCATATTAGGAACTCAAGAAGTCGCTGTGCCGGTTACCTTCGGGGTGCTCACCACGGTTGTGGCATTTTTACCTTTAGCTTTTATGGCAGGGCATCGCGGTGCCTTATTTGCGCAAATTGCCGTTGTCGTAGTTCCGGTGTTGTTATTTTCCCTGGTGGAGTCAAAATTTGTTTTACCTGCGCATTTGAAAAACATCAAAATGCGGGGTAATAGCGATAAAAATATCTCCAAACTTGAAAAACTACAGCATGCTTTTGCCGATGGCTTTGAGCGCGCAATCTTAAAATATTATCAACCTCTTTTAGCGGTAGCCTTGCGCTATAAAATGGCCACTGTCAGTTTATTTCTTGCTGTGTTGTTAGTGATTACAGCGCTTATTAATAGTGGCTGGGTCAACTTTGTATTTTTCCCAAAAATACCGAGCGAGACGGTTCGTGCAAGTTTGGTGATGCCAGCAGGTACGCCTTTTGATTTGACGCATAAACATATTGAAAATATGTCGGATAAAGCGCGAGCTTTACAAGAAAAGTACCGCGACCCAGAAACGGGTGAAAGCGTTATTTTAAATGTCTTGGCGGCGACAGGTACGAGAGGAGGGGCAGGGAATACTGGCTTAGTTCGTTTTGAATTAATTCCTGCTGATGAGCGCACTATGGATATAGACTCTCGAGCTTTGGTCCGTGAATGGCGCGCTTTAATTCCGGCTATTCC
>CAXBKC010000304.1:0-5408 GCA_963975615.1 uncultured Oleiphilus sp. | reverse complement strand
TTATTTCTTAGCACAAGCGTATCAGATGGCGCGGTCTATTCGTTTGGCAGATGGCCCTGATCAGGTGCATATGATGCAGTTAGGTCGAGGGGTTGCTGCAGGTTATTCAGCCAAGGCGCTAATGAAGTTACGCCGCTAAGTTGATCGATAAGAGAGATAAAAAGGAAATAATCATGACTCAGATGATTGAAGAATTAGATGTCGATAAACTCACCACATACTTAGCTGAAAACGTAGAAGGTTTTGATGCTAGCCAAGGTGTAAAAGCGACAAAATTTGAAGGTGGTCAATCAAACCCTACCTTTAAATTAGAAACAGCGACGCAGCAATATGTGTTAAGACGCCAGCCACCGGGTAAACTTTTAAAGTCTGCTCATGCTGTTGACCGAGAATTTAAAGTTTATCAGGCCTTAGCCAATACCGATGTTCCTGTACCGAAGGTCTATCATCTATGTGAAGATCGCGAAGTAATCGGCTCGATGTTTTATGTGATGGAGCTATGTGAAGGTCGAATTTTTTGGGATGCGGCATTACCAGAATTGGCATCGAATGAAGAGCGTACTCAAGCGTATGAACAGATGGGTACCGTGTTAGCAGCCATTCATAGTGTCGATCTTGATGCTGTCGGTCTAGCGGATTATGGCAAGCCTGGAAACTACTTCGAGCGCCAGTTGTCTCGTTGGACAACGCAATATAAAGCATCGGAAATAGATGTGATTCCGGCAATGGATAAGTTGATCGATTGGTTGGAAAAGAACATGCCAGAAGATGATGGTCGAGTGTCTTTAGTGCATGGCGATTTCCGTTTAGATAATATGATTTTCTCACCTTCTGAAGCAAAAATTATTGCAGTTTTGGATTGGGAATTATCTACACTAGGTCACCCTTTTGCCGACTTGGCTTATCAGTGTATGCAGTTGCGTATGCCTGGTAGCCCTGCCGGTAGCAAGCGTAAATCTGGCACCATGAGTGGTTTGGCTGGTGTGAATCGTGATGCATTAGGTATTCCTTCAGAAAAAGCTTATATCGCAAAATACTGCGAACGAATGGGCATAGATAAAGTTGATCATTGGGCATTCTATTTGGCCTTTAGTTTCTTTAGATTGGCAGCTATAGCGCAAGGTGTTGCCAAGCGTGCTCACGATGGTAATGCGTCAAACAAAGAAGCCATGAACGTCGGTGCTTATGTAGCACCTTTGGCGATGGCTGCACTTGGTGTGATCAAGACTGAATCTTAATTTGATGCGCTGAATAAATTGAATGAAAGGACAATAAAAATGAAAGCAATTGTATGTGAAGAATTCGGTCCAATCGATACCTTAGTTTATAAAGATGTGGACTTACCAGAGCCTGGAAAGGGCGAAGTTAGAGTGAAAGTAAAAGCTACGGGTGTGAATTTTCCAGATGGTTTATTAGTGCAGGGTTTATATCAAGTTAAACCAGAAAGACCGTTTATTCCTGGTATGGAATTTTGTGGTGAAGTTGAAGCGCTAGGTGAGGGTGTTAAACACTTGAAGCTCGGTCAAAGACTTATTTGTACTAGCCAAAGTTATGGTGGTTTCGCCGAGCAAGCGATTGTTAATTCACGCATGGTGATGCCAATTCCAGATTCGGTTGGTGATGTAATGAGTGATGTCGATGCCGCTAATTTAATGTGCGCACACGGTACTGCACATCATGCTTTAAAGCAGCGAGCTCAGTTGAAAAAAGGTGAAACACTGGTTGTACTTGGCGCCGCTGGTGGAACTGGTTTAGCCGCGGTCCAAATTGGTAAAGCTTTGGGCGCTAAAGTAATTGCAGTTTGTTCTTCAGAAGAAAAGTTAGCGATCGCAAAAGAGAATGGCGCTGATGAATTAATCAATTACAGCACCGGTGATTTGAAAGAAGCCATTAAAGCCGCAACCGGTGGTAAGGGTGCTAATGTTGTTTATGATCCTGTTGGTGGTGATGCTTTTGATGCTTGCACAAGAGCAATGGCGCGTAATGGCCGTTTATTAGTCGTAGGCTTTGCATCGGGTCGAATTCCAAGCTTGCCAGTGAACTTAACACTAGTGAAAGAATACAGTGTGATTGGTGTTTTCTGGGGCAGCTTTGTGATGCATGAGCCAATGGTATTTTTGCAGAACATGCAGGAACTCTTTGCCTGGTATAAAGATAAGCAAGTGAGTTTAGTGATAGATGAGGTCTTTCCATTATCTAAAACTCAAGATGCTTTAGCCAAAGTTTTAAATAGAAAAGTTATGGGCAAAGTAGTCGTAGTGCCTGATAGCTTAATTTAATGCATCTGCTCATTGGCTAATCCACTGCTCGTTGAGCTCGTCGAAACGGATAAGAAACGTGGTTCGTAGAATCTGGAAGACCCTTCGGCGGATTCAGGGAACTCAATATATAAATAAAACCCGGGGAAGACCCCGAGAAAATAGGAACACATTATGTCTACAAATTTATTTGATCTAACGGGTGATATCGCATTAGTAACAGGCGCAAGCCGTGGTATTGGCGAAGCGATTGCAACATTATTAGCCGAGCAGGGCGCGCACGTAATTGTGTCGAGCCGAAAAGTTGAAGACTGCCAAGTGGTTGCCGATGCGATTATTGCTGCGGGTGGTTCTGCTGAAGCTTTAGCTTGTCATGTGGGCAACATGGATCAGATTAAACAGACATTTGAGGCTATCGCAGCAAAACATGGTCGCTTGGATATTCTGGTAAACAATGCTGCAGCCAACCCATATTTTGGTCATATTCTCGATACAGATTTAGCCGCTTACGATAAAACTGTAGATGTAAATATTCGTGGTTATTTCTTTATGTCAGTCGAAGCCGGTAAGTTGATGAAGAAAAACGGTGGTGGTCGAATCATCAATACCGCATCTGTTAATGGCTTGCAGCCAGGCATGATGCAGGGTATTTATTCGATCACAAAAGCTGCTGTTATTAATATGACTAAAGCCTTTGCAAAAGAATGCGCCCCTCTTGGTATTCGTTGTAATGCCTTGTTGCCAGGTTTAACTAAAACCAAATTTGCAGGTGCTTTATTTAGTAATGAGCAAATGCACAAAGCCGCTATGCAGATGATTCCTATGCATCGTCATGCAGAACCAGATGAAATGGCGGGCACGGTTTTATATCTCGCATCTAAAGCAAGTTCTTACACAACAGGTGAGTGTATTGTTGTTGATGGTGGCTTGACGATTTAAATTTTCTGCACGGTGAGCTCGTGGAAACTGGAACACCCTTCGACGGGCTCAGGGATCGGAAATTAAATAATAATCACGCAAAATTTGGAGATTATATCTTGGATGTATTATTAGATTTTTCAGGAAAAACGGCCCTAATAACAGGCGCCGCAAGTGGCTTTGGCAAAAGTTTAGCCGCTGAGTTAGCAAAGCGTGGCGCCAATTTAGTGTTAGCCGATTTTAATGAAAAAGGCTTGTTGGAAACAGTTTCTGAATTGAAAGAGAAGGGCTCAAATGTTGTCTCGTTAGTAGGTGATGTTGCAGAGGAATCGCATTCTGAAGAACTTGTGGCTTTAGCTGTTAAGACCTTCGGTAAATTAGATATTGCCGTAAATAATGCAGGTCTTGCTCCACAGTTGGCTCCCTTAACACAGTTAGATGCCAAAACCCTCGATCGCCAATTAAATGTGAATGCAAAAGGTGTCGCATTCGGCTTGAAACATCAACTAAGAGTGATGGCTGCACAGCGTGATGGAGCAATCCTAAATGTCAGCTCTATGGCTGGTTTAGGTGGCACTCCAATGGGCGGCAGTTATGGTGCAGCTAAGCATGCAGTGATAGGTTTAACAAAAACTGCCGCAGTTGAGTGTGGTGGAATGAACGTAAGGGTCAATGCTATTTGTCCTTTCTTTACCGCTACGCCTATGGTCGATAATCCAATCATGAACCCGAAAGGAGATATCGAAGAGGTAAATAAAAATCTTGCACGCGGCTGCCCGATGAAACGTATTGCACGGGTTGAAGAAATCGTTAGTGTTATGGTGATGATGTTATCTCCTGCTAATTCTTATATGAATGGCATCGCCATACCTGTTGATGGCGGTATGTCTGCGATGTAAATAATTTTTTCGGGAAGATGATTTTTCTTGACAAGATGTTATGCTCACGGCAATAAATACAAAAATATTCAAATAAGTTCGTTTTAGTTTAGAGGAAGAGTATGAGTTCAGATAAAGAGTTTGATGTGATTATTTGGGGTGCGACTGGGTTTACGGGCCGTTTGGTAGCTGAATATTACTTACGTCACTATGGCTTAACGAATGATTTCAAATGGGCAATGGCAGGGCGAAGTCAGCAAAAGCTTGAAGAAATTCGCTTAAGCTTAGGCAATGAAAGTGTCCCTCTAATCGTTGCTGATAGCCATGATAAAGCTAGTTTAGATGCCATGGTTAAGCGCACTAGAGTAATTTGTACCACGGTTGGCCCATATGCAAAATATGGCAATGAATTAGTAGCTGCTTGTGTTGAAAATGGTGTTGATTATTGTGATTTAGCGGGTGAAACACAATGGATTCGCCGGATGATCGATTTACATCACGAAAAAGCACAACAAACAGGTAGTAGAATCGTTCATTGCTGTGGCTTCGATTCTATTCCTTCCGATTTGGGTACCTATTTTTTGCAGAAAGAAGCAAAGAAAACCTTTGGTGAATACTGTGTAAAAGTAAAAATGTTATTGAAGTCTGCAAGTGGCGGGTTCAGTGGTGGTACCTATGCCAGCATGCAAAACGTTATGTTAGAAGCGAGTAAAGATTCTGAAGTCGCCAAAAATTTATTTAACCCATATGGTTTGAACCCAACGGGTGAATGCTTTGGTGCAGATAAAGGTGATTTACAATCGGTGAAGTTCGAAGCTGATACTGGCTCTTGGATAATGCCTTTTGTCATGGCTGCTATTAACACACGCGTTGTACGTCGGTCTCATGCATTGTCGGGCTACCCTTACGGCAAAGACTTTCAATATGAAGAAGCAATGGTAACAGGAAAAGGCTTTATAGGCCGATTGAAAGGGTATGTTGGCTTGCTTGCCTTGGCTGCAATTATGGCAGGTAAACCAGATTCACTTTATAAGAAAACACTTAACCGCTTCTTTCCAAAGCCAGGCGAAGGGCCATCTAAAGAAGAGCGAGAAGCAGGTTTCTATAAGTTTGTTGTCGTCGGCTCGTTCCGTGATGGTGAAATTATGACGGCTGAAGTGACGGGTGATCGTGACCCGGGGTATGGTTCAACCTCTAAAATGTTGGGTGAAAGTGCAGCCTGTCTAGCTTTAGATAAAGGCAAAACACCTAAGGTAAAAGGAATACTTACACCTTCGGTTGCGATGGGTGATGCTTTACTAAGCCGTTTAGAAAAGCATGCAGGCTTAACTTTTAAGGTTAATTGATTGGAGCG
>CAXBKC010000303.1:0-5418 GCA_963975615.1 uncultured Oleiphilus sp. | reverse complement strand
GACCCGGCAGGTTACATTTATACGCCAAGGGTAGGCTATTTTATCGTGGAAGCAGTTAATGGATTTCTCTCACATATTTTGAGTGGGTCGGCTATTCGGAAAAAAACTGCCTTAGGTGTTCTACCACCGGCTCGAGCATTGTCAATTGAGTATACTGCGCCTATTCAGTGGGATGACGAGATTGATATTAAGATAATTATTTCGGATGTATCAAAACATTCATTTACAGTTACCGCTGAAGCAGTGAACGCAGAAGAAATAGTTGTGTTCAGAGCCCCACTTAACCCTAATTTGTGTTTGTTCTGAAACAAGAAAATCAACAGAAATACCTGCAAAGCTAAAATGTATACTGCAAGAAAATGCCGAAGCCTATGCCTAAACCGACAATCACATTAACGACTTAAGTGATAATTGAAAACAGAGAAGGTATTAAGTTGAAAGCCGACACTTTATTTTATTTAAGCATCGTAAAGTTACCTACTTTAAGGAACTTTTCAAATTTTAAAAGGATCACTTTTAACTCTATTCACGGGAGCAGGTTTACGGTAATCGCCAGTGGTCTTTGGCGCACCGAAAAGGATCGCTTTCAACAAAAAGAAATGGGGCTTTCTGGCATGCTAGTAGGTTGGATTTTGCTCATTTTTAATCATTCAACCAGCGATCTATTATCCATAATTTAAACAAGGCACCTGAACGGCGGGAATGCGGACTTTGCCAACTAAACTTAATATGGGATTTGTATGTCCTAGCCTAAACCTTGACTTCAAAGGTCGAGTCGAAAGCTGACTTTTACAAATCAGGATTCAATTCTTAGTGCACTTTATTATTCTTATGACACTTTAAAGCTTAATACATTACTCAATGACAACAAAAGCAGATACCATCGCCTCTTCATCACTTAAGCTGAGAAGAATTTGTTGACAGCCCATCTCATTAAATAATTCAAGCGCCCTGTTCGTTAATACGACCCTAGGCTGACCAGATTGATAATGTTCTAGTTGTATATCTTGCCAACTAACACCGTTTGAAAACCCTGTTCCCAGTGCTTTTGCTACAGCCTCTTTGGTTGCAAAACGCTTGGCAAGAAAATTTGATGGTCGGGAATGATCCGTGAACGCTTCATATTCTGCCGGCGTTAAAATGCGCTTTGCAAAACGCTCACCTTGCTTTTCTAGGGCTTTTTTAATTCGCTCCACTGAAACAAGGTCTGTACCGATACCTCTTACCATCTCAAAGCCGTCTCATTTAATATTTTGATGATGCTTTCTCTATGATCAATCGCATGTCAGTAATCGCTTCTTTCAAGCCAGTAAAAATAGCTCTAGCAATAATCGAGTGACCAATATTAAGTTCGTTAATTCCTTCAATAGCAGCAATAGCATGGGTATTGTGATAATGAAGTCCATGACCTGCATTAACGATTAAACCTAAGGAACGAGCGTACTGAACACCTTCGATAATTTTATTCAGTTCTATAAGTTGAGACTTAGCATCTAAACAATCTGCATAATGCCCAGTATGAATTTCAATTGCTGGAGCTCCACAGCGCACAGCTGCGTCTATTTGTGCCTTATCTGCATCAATAAACAGAGAAACCTCTGAGTTATATTCTGCAAGTCGAAAACAGGCATCTTTAATTTTTGACTCTTGAGAAGTGACATCCAACCCACCTTCAGTGGTTAACTCTTCTCTTTTCTCAGGCACCAAACAACAATGAGGGGGTCTTACCCTATCCGCTAGATTCAACATCCTTTCTGTCACAGCCATTTCCAAATTTATTCGAGTTTGTAGAGTCTCCTTCAATAGAAGAACATCTCTTTCTTGAATATGTCGCTGATCCTCTCTTGGATGAATTGTAATGCCATCGGCACCTGACTCTTCTGCTAGCAAGGCAGCTTGAATTGGATCAGGATACCTGGTGCCTCGAGCTTGTCTTAATGTAGCAACATGATCAATATTTACACCTAATAAAACTCGACTCATTTAGAACTCCTAAAAGGTTGATAGGTTTGGAACAAAGCACGACTTTTAAGTTCTTGTCCACCTAAAAGCCCTTGAATTAAGATTCGCATTAAACCTTTAATTTGTAACATAAACTGCTTATCTGAATACATTTCTGTAGATAAGTCAGCAAACTTAATTAAATAGCTCCCCAGATAGCTGGCAGAGTGTGGTGCCTGACCATTTAACTTAGTCTGAGAAATTGGGGTAAACCCCATACTTGGTATCAATTGATACCAGCCATCAGCCTCAATTGAATTGCCATTCACATCATTCGACAAGTCCGGAAGCACCCCCAAGTCAGATAATAAATGATATTCAAATTCTCTTAAGGGAATTTCAAGTTCTGAAGCCGTTGCTAAATCCTCGAGAGATTTTGCGTAATTGATAAACAAAGCAGAAGTATTATTGGAAAAGGTCTGATCTTGCGGTAACAGCTTTACGAGTAGTTCATTTAAATAATATGCAGAAAACAGCCTTCGTCCACGCAATACAATAGGTATAGATGGCGCATCTACAGATACCAGTGTCTTTAATGACGATTTCCCAACCCAGGTCATTAATAAGGGTTGGAAAACTTGTAGCATAGCTGACCATCCCTTTTTACTTTTAAGAGCACCATTAGCAATAATGCTTAAGCGCCCATAATTAGGACTAATGACATCTAAGAGTAAACTAGACTCTTTATATGCTCGTCTATTTAGAATATAAACGGCTTCTTGGCTTATTTGATTCATTCATGTAACCGTTATTCATCCCGATAGCCTAAACTTTTAAGCGCTCTCTCATCGTCAGACCAGCCACTTTTAACTTTCACCCATAAATTCAGCATGATCTTACTATCAAATAACTTTTCCATATCCTTGCGCGCATCACGACCAATAATTTTTATTTGCTCACCATTTTCCCCGATGACAATTTTTTTCTGTCCGCTTCGCTCTACCAATATCAATGCACTAATATGGAGTATTTTCTTCTGTCTCTTAAACTCTTCAATTTCAACCGTAACTGAATATGGTAATTCAGCACCGAGTTGACGCATTATTTTCTCTCTAACAAGCTCAGCAGCTAAAAACCGTTGAGTACGATCGGTAATTTGATCTTCAGGGAAAAAGTGCACGCTATCAGGCAAGTATTTATCGATAATTTTTTCTAATTCAGGAAGATTATGACCATGCTTAGCAGAAACCGGGACAATATCATTGAATTCATATTTTTCAGCCAATACCTCAATATGTGGCAGTAGGCGGCTTTTCTCTTTGCTTTGATCGACTTTGTTAATTGCGAGGATTACAGGTGCTTTTGCATTTCTTACTTTTTCAAGAACCAGATCATCTTCTTCTGTCCATTTAGTCCGATCTACGACAAAGATAACGACATCAACATGCTTTAATGAGTCGGTAGCAGCCTTATTCATAAATCGGTTTATGGCTTTATGTTCAACTAGATGCAGGCCAGGTGTATCCACATAAATAACCTGTGTGTCACCTTCAGTTTTAATACCTAAAATCTGATGTCGAGTTGTTTGTGGACGGCGAGAAGTAATACTTATTTTCTGGCCCAATATATGATTTAACAAGGTGGATTTGCCAACATTAGGTCGGCCGACAATAGCAACATAACCACAACGAGTCTGTTTACTTGGGTTTAAAATACTATCTAGATCTAGTTCAGTCAAAACGCTTCTCCGAGGTAATCAATTGTACTTAACATTCAAACTATAGGATGAAATAAGTACAAAACGAGGTATAAAGTGCGATTACTTTACGCCTAAAATTTTAAGTGCTTCTTTAGCAGATTTTTGCTCTGCAATACGTCTACTTGAGCCTTTGTTTTTGGTAGCAATATCTAATGACTCAATCTGACATGTGACGTAGAAAGTTTGATTATGAGCTTCTCCGGTAATATCAGATACTTCATAATTTGGGAGGTCTTTCTTCATGGACTGAAGGTATTCTTGAAGCCTTGTTTTAGGATCTTTTTCGGTGTGTTCGATTGAAAGATTAGTTAAACGCTCTTCATACCAAGAAAGTAAAACTTGCTTGCAGGTCATTTGATCACTATCTAAATAGATTGCGCCAATGATGGCTTCTAAGGCGTCTGCAATGATTGATTCACGCCTAAAGCCACCACTTTTTAACTCGCCGCCGCCCAAATTTAGGTAATCACCCAGTTTGAAGTCTTTGCCAATTTCAGCCAAGGTGACACCTTTCACTAATAGTGAACGCAGACGGCTGAGTTGACCTTCTTTGGCTTTTGGGAATTTTAGATAGAGTGCTTCAGCAATAACGAAACTTAGAATGGCATCACCGAGGTATTCTAAGCGTTCATTATTATTACTTTTAAAACTACGATGAGTTAAGGCAAGATCAAGAAATGTTAGATCTTTAAACTCATAACCTAACTTTCGCTGTAAAACACTTAATTGGCCGTTACTCATGTATTAGAAAACACCTTGGTATATATGAACACTATTCGAATTTAAAACTGTTTTTCTAATGACTCTTCAAAAGAAACAATCGCATCAATATTTTCATAGATAGGTACTCTAACTTCGTAATCGATATATATTGATAAATTACTATCCTTTTTTGTAATAGTTACGCTTTCTTTACGATTAAAGTCACGAATATTGTTAGTAAGTAAGCGCTTATCAAAGCGACTTGTTATTTCTTTAACTGACAAATCAGACAAGCCTTGCTCTTCGTCAAAACCTTCTAGAACATTTTTTACCTGCCAATGTTCATAATATGCGGGGTAAAGTTTGAATGCGATAGTTAATACAATCATCGCCATAGCAACAAATAGGATGACTAAGGGCGTCGAAGCGCCTTGCTGGTTATTATAGTTTTTCATCTATGGTCTCCGCTTATAGTAGTTTCTTTAAAATCTATTAACAAAAATGATTATTCTATACCACCAACTCGAGAAAAACTGGGCAGCGAACCTAAAGAAGGCCAGTGCATCCAAATTGCAAACGCCTTACCCACGATTAACTCATCAGGAACTAAGCCCCAAAAACGGCTGTCGTTACTATTGTCCCTGTTGTCACCCATCATAAAGTAGTGGCCTTCAGGTATTTTCCACAGGCCTTCAGCCCCTAGGTTAGCATAGCGTGATGTTTTGAATATTTGATGCTTTATTTCACCAAGCTGCTCTTCAAATAATTGATTTTTTTGTAGGTTAGCGAGAAGCTTCTCTTCTATATTTTTACCATTAATAGTCAGTACTTTATTTTCATACTTAATTAAGTCACCAGGCAGTCCGACAACTCTTTTAATATAGTTTGTTTTACCGTCTTCAGGGTATTTAAATACCATCACATCGCCGCGCTGTGGATCATTCAACGCTACAACTTTAGTACCCAACACTGGTAACCTTAGCCCATATTCAAACTTATTGACCAAAATAAAGTCA
>CAXBKC010000302.1:0-5429 GCA_963975615.1 uncultured Oleiphilus sp. | reverse complement strand
AAACGTCATTAAAAATGGTTGGCCAAGCAGTACCTTCTGTTGCGCCAGGTAGAGCGGCAAGTCATTTCAAGAAGATAGAATGTTTTTGTTTTGAACAGCAGACTCTTGAAGCACAAGAAGAGGTTTGGATGCCGCTGCAATTTTATATTGATACTGAAATTCCAGCAGATGTAACTACACTGACACTGTCATACACGTTATTCGATGTAACAACAAAAATATAATCCTAAGCAGCAATGCTGTGATTTATAAGAACAATCAGAGGATAAGATATGTCAACAAAAGAGTACGAAAACTATTATGTACCAGCCGATAGCCAATGGCCAATTATTGGTGCTGTGGCTCTATTCTGTATCGCTCTTGGTGCCGGTGGCTATGTCACGCACTTGAATACAGACGTTACAGGCTGGGGGTATTTATTACTGACCGGTATAGGTATTGTCATCTATATGGTCTTTGGTTGGATTGCCAATGTGATAAGTGAATCGATGTCTGGTTTGTATAGTGGCCAGATGGATGCTTCTTTTCGACAAGGCATGAGTTGGTTTATTTTTTCTGAAGTCATGTTCTTTGCCGCATTTTTTGGTGCCTTGCTCTATGCCCGAACGCTTTCTGTTCCTTGGCTTGCGGGTGAAGGCAGTCAAGCCATGACCGGTGCTGTCTTGTGGCCTGAATTTCAGGCAACTTGGCCGCTGATTAAAACGCCGGGAGGTCTAGAGACTCAAGCTATGGGTTGGTTTGGTTTGCCTTTGATTAATACAATTTTACTGTTAACTTCTTCAGTAACTTTGCATTTTGCTCACGTTGCCTTAGAGCAAGATCAGCGCCAAAAGTTAAAGATTTTCTTGGGTGCCACTATTTTATTAGGTGTTTTCTTCTTGTTTTTACAGGTCGAAGAATACATTCATGCCTATCAGGAAATGAACCTTCGCCTTGATAGCGGTATTTACGGTTCTACTTTCTTTTTGCTAACAGGCTTTCATGGCATGCATGTGACCTTAGGGACCATCATGTTAATTGTGGCATTTTTTAGAGTATTGAAAGGGCATTTTACACCCTCAAGTCATTTCGGGTTTCAAGCCACTAGTTGGTATTGGCATTTTGTTGATGTTGTTTGGGTTCTATTGTTCTTGTTTGTTTATATCATATAACTATTTTTGAGTGCCTATATAGTAATACCTAGGTACTCAACTATATTAGAAAACTAAAAAAGTCCCTTGAGGACTTTTTTAGTTTTAGTCAGGAGTAATTTGTTAGTACGGAGGCGTATTCGGGGTAATTAGTCCAGTCGCGACACCAATGAGTACTACCGCGATAATTAATCCTGAAAATAGTAGGCGTCGCCCAATGAATGTTGACATGGGTGGTTTATCAGGATCATTTTTTGTCATCAAGAAAAGTGCTTTGAATAGGTTGTAAATCATAAGTATGATTAAACCGATCAGCACAATTTTTATTATCATTCGCTTTTTCCTTTGTTGACCATCGTATGAATATTCGCTTGTTTAAGGTCTTACCATTAAAGATAAATGGCTTTATTTTCTTGTTTAGCTTGCTGGTATTTGCTTTATTAATCAAGCTTGGGCTTTGGCAATTAGACCGAGCAGAACAAAAAGATTTACGTTTAGAAAAAATGCAGCTTTATCAGCAGCAAGCCTCAATGAGTCTCAATGATATTCTCAAGCTAATGGCTCAAAAAGGAAGCGTCAAAGTAGGTGATGAGGAGTTTAACGACCTGCCTGTAACTTTGAGCGGTACTTTGGATAATAAGCATAAATTCTTGTTAGATAATCAGGTTTACAAAGGAGGCCAAGGATATCGGGTGATTCAGCTTTTTCGCGATGAAATAAGTGGAGTGACCGTCTTGGTCAATTTGGGCTGGGTTCATGGGGGAATTGATAGAAGTTATATCCCTGAAATACCAGACATAACAGGTCAGGTTGAATTTAGTGGAAAGATACGAGTCATGGAACCCTCGATGGTGCTTGAAGATGAAGTGTTGCAATCAAGTTCCTGGCCGCAGCGGATACAATCTATCGATAACAATAAAATAAGTCAGCTTTTAGCAAAGCCTCTGCTGCCATTTATTGTGTACGTCGATAATGATGACTCCTTGGGTTATATCAAAGAATGGGTGCCAATTGTAATGCCTCCAGAAAAACATCGTGGTTATGCATTTCAATGGTTTTCCCTTGCGATTGCATGGTTTATATTAATGCTTAGCGCTTCATATAAATCCGCTAGTAAGAATGAACAATAATTATCACTAGTTTAAATTAATAGGTTTTAGAAATATGAGTAATACTAATGTATGGAAATCACGAAGAAATTTGTTATTGATATTTACAATGTTTATCGTGCCTGTAGTGCTGGCAAAACTGGCTTTGGATAATGATTGGTTTAACAAGGCGTCGACCAACAGCGGCGAATTATTAAAGCAAGAGCTGTCAATTTCTCAACTTGATATAACTCATGAAACGCTGCAGAAGAAATGGCTCATTATTTATCGTTTACCCGTTCCTTGTGATGAAAATTGTAAACAGACCATATATGGCATTAATCAGACCTTTATCTCTTTAGGGCGAGAAATGGATCGCGTAATACCTCTCGGTTTATATTCAGCAGAGACAAATACCGATGAGTTGGGTGTATTAAAAGAAGAATTTTGGGAATTTGATTTATTGTCTGCAGATTCGAAGGATCAACTTGAATCAAACTGGGTCTATGTTTCAGACCCTTTAGGGAATGTTATTTTGAAGTATGCAGCGCCAACGTCTAATGACGAAGTTCTTGCATTGGGCAAAGCGATGTTGTCTGACTTACGAAAACTATTAAAATATTCACGAATCGGTTAGAGGGGTTTAGTCATAGTAACCTAGGTATTGAATGCGCTACGTGTCTACACGAAAAGTGTCGGTAGCGCGTTATAAGGCTAAACTTAAAACAATATTGACGGCTAGGATTAAGGTGAGCACAAATAAAATCACAAACAAAAGCCCTGTAATAATAAAGTTACTCGCTTTGCCATGAGCAAAGTCTCGCATTAAATTTTCTTTGGTCTGTATCCCTAGCATTGCCCATAAAACACTCTTAATCGTTTGAATTAAGCTGAGAGATTTTATTTGAGTGTCTTGATTCGAAACGTCTTTTTCCTTTTGTGTTTCGTTACCTGTATTCATTGTTATTGTTACCTAATGGGGGGGCATATCTGCTCGTTGAGCTTTCCCGCCCTGAGTTTATAGAAGCGTCAAAACGGTCAAGAAGCGTGAATTTTTGGCAACCGGTAAACTCCCTTGAAAGGTCCAGGCAGCGGTAACCACTATTCTACTTTAAGCAAATGTTTCCAGCGTAATGGGTAGATAATGGTCTACCAATAAAAAAGCAAATAATGCAGTCAGATAAAAAATCGAATAAGCGAACGTTTTCATTGCGTGTTGATCGGCCTCACATAAATACAGCTTAAAGGCATGATAGATGAAACCAATGCCAAGAATAAATGCACCTGTGAAATAAATTAATCCGGACATATGTAAGGCGAATGGCAACAGAGAAACAGAAAATAGCATCAAACTATAAAGTACTACTTGGTGTTTAGTGAAAGGAATGCCGTGTGTTACGGGAAGCATAGGTACATTTACTTTCGCATAATCGTCGCGACGACGTATGGCTAGTGCCCAGAAATGTGGCGGCGTCCACATGAAAATAATGAGAAAAAGCAGGAATGCTTCAGTTGTTACTTCGCCTGTCATGGCTACCCAGCCGAGAAGTGGTGGCGCAGCACCTGCTGCTCCGCCCCAAACAATATTTTGGGGAGTTGCATGCTTAAGGTACATCGTATAGATAACTGCGTAGACAATAACGGAAATAAACGTCAACACCACGGTAAGTAAATTTGTGGTGGCTAAAAGAATGATCATCGATATAACGCATAATGATAGTGCAAAGGTAATGGCTGCGTTAGAGGAAAGCCCGCCAGTTGGTATTGGTCGGCTTTGTGTGCGTTCCATTTTTGAATCAATCTTTTGGTCGACCCAGTGATTGATCGCTGCGCCAGAGGCAGCCGCTAAGCCGATACCTATTGATGCGGAAATAAAAGTGACTATGTTGACCATGCCGGGCGTGGATAATAGCATGCCAACCATGGCCGTAAAGATAATAAGAGCAACGACTTTAGGTTTGCATAACTCTAAATATTGTCGCCAGGATAGGGCGCTCATTTCTGTGCTAAGGGTTGTTTCTGTCATGGTGGTGACCTCTACTCTGTATCCGTTATTATTTTTTTAAATATTGTTACTTAAATTCAGCTTAAAGCTTTATTTAAATGATTCATATGTCCAGCTGTTATTATTGTACTTTAAATGATGAACATTGTGAGATAAGAATATCACAGTGATACTATTTATGTGCGATGGAAGCCGCGATAGGTAGTACTAAAAACATGTTCAGAGGTGTTCGATATAGTTGAACTGTTAATGTTCACGAGAGGCAGACAAGAGTTTTAGTTTCAAACATTGGTGGGCTTTTAGCTCCGATCGAAATGATCAAAGCTAAGTGATCAAGAAGTCAGTTTAGCTAGTCTGGATAAGTACAGGGTTATCTTCGCGATCAAAAATAACATACTGGGTCAGATCTTGTCCGGCTGTAAGGTTATCTATCATTTGATTTAAAAATGGTTCAGCTTCATCACTTGTGGGAGCAACACCGTTTTGGCCAGATAAACCTACCGCAAGCATAAAATCCCATTCAGGTGAAATGTTATCCGCTTCGTCACTAAATTCTGCAAAAGTCGTTAGCTCTTCAGGTGACTTATCAACGCACATAAGCGGTGATAGCGTGCCGCGTTGCTGATTAGAGCTTTTTGATTCTTCTGTTTCAGCTTCTGCTTTAGCAAAAAGGAATAATAGGCGTTGTGGTTGCGATTGTTGTTTTGCTGCAGTGATTAAACTTTGAAAATTAGAGACCATGTTTCTACCCAAGTTGGCTAAATAAAGAATTCAGAATAACGACTCTTAAAAGAAATATAAATGATTCAGGTCAGTTTTATCTGAAAACAGTTAAGGCTTTTCCTTATTTTGGATTTATTGTGCCATTCCTGAATCTTCTGATTGATTTATATCATGGTGCTTTTTTTTAGACTTGGTAAAGTACGGATAATTGGTGAGTAAAACTCATGTATAGGATGTCTAAACTTGTATATGCTGTTTGAATATTACCTTTACAGATAACAATAATAGTCAAATCAGACTGGAGCCTTCATGGAATCATTTGCAGAAGCAATGCGTTGTGTTGAAAAAACGATTGAAGTAGTTGGAAAAACTATTGTTTTAGCGCTGCCTTTAGGTTTGGGAAAGCCTAATCAGCTTGCGAATGCTTTTTACGAAAAAGCAGTACTAGATAAGAGTATTAATTTAAAAATTATTACGGCCTTA
>CAXBKC010000301.1:0-5430 GCA_963975615.1 uncultured Oleiphilus sp. | reverse complement strand
TAAATATCACCACCAGACAATGCGATCTCATTAATTAACCTTCTTAACCATTGATGATCAGCATTATGGTGTAATAAGGGGCTCCACGCCATCTTCAAATCAAACGATGGGATATCGAAAGGTGGAGCTTTCATTATAAGTTTAGAATTTTCGCTATTTAATCTTGCAGCACGAGACGGTAAAGTAGCAATAAGATCATTCTGTTCAGCCAATAACATGGCTACCTGATAGTGCCGAGTAAAAACACTTATTTTCCTTTTTTCTCCAATTCTACCTAAAGCCTCATCCACCCAACCTAAACGCTGCACATCATTTGGATTAACACCAACCCCAACACCAAAACCTGTTTTACTCACCCAAATATGGCTTGCTTCCAAGTAACTCGCGAGATTAAAGTTCTCTACTAGCGGGTTATCGTGACTCATTAAACAAGAAAAGCTATCTGACCACAGCGTTTTTTGATGGAAAGACTGTGGCAAGGTATCAAAACGATTAATTGCCATGTCGACACGCCCCTGCTCCACATCCTCAAAAGAGACATCGCTTGGTGTAAGTACATCTAAAGTAATATTTGGCGATTGCTTTCGTACTTCACTGAGCACGGCTGGAATCAAGGTCGACTCTGCATAATCACTTGCCATAATGCGAAACACTCGCTGACTATTTAAGTCAAAGGCACGATCTGGCTGAATTACTTTTTCAATATTAAATAAAATCTCTCTGACAGCAGGCTTCAATGAAAGCGCCAAAGCAGTTGGTACCATGCCATCACTAGTTCGAACTAACAATGGATCCTCAAAAAGTAACCTTAAACGCTTTAAGCCATTGCTCATAGCGGGTTGAGTAATACCTAGATGACTCGCTGCTTTAGTGACATTCTGCTCACGTAACAAGACATCAAGGTGTACTAATAAGTTTAAGTCGACTGAATGAAGATCCATATTTACCTTATACGAATGACACTTACTTAAGCAAAAATTAACGCTCCCTGAGCCCGTCGAAGGGTGTTCCAGTTTCCACAAGTTCACATTTCTTAAACGTTTCGACGAGCTCAACGAGCGTTATAATAGAGCATAATTACATTAAGTAAGAGCCTCTCTTACCTTATGAAATAAGCTTAATTAAAATATTAAACCTCGTGGTACAACTCGCTTCCAGACTCTTTAAATTTCTCAGACATATCTTCCATTCCTTTTTTAGCTTCGAGATCTGCTGCGTAATCTCGCACTTCTTGAGATATTTTCATCGAGCAAAATTTAGGGCCACACATAGAGCAAAAGTGAGCAACTTTAGCTGAATTTTTGGGTAAAGTTTCATCGTGATAAGCGCGTGCAGTACCTGGATCTATTGCTAAATTAAACTGATCTTCCCACCTAAATTCAAAACGCGCTTTTGACATCGCATTATCATGAATTTGCGCACCAGGATGCCCTTTAGCTAAGTCGGCTGCATGGGCTGCTATTTTATAGGTTATTAAACCCTGCTTTACATCATCTTTGTTTGGCAGACCTAAATGCTCTTTAGGCGTCACATAACAAAGCATTGCGCAACCGTACCAGCCTATCAATGCAGCACCAATACCTGAAGTGATATGATCATAACCTGGCGCAATATCGGTTGTTAACGGACCAAGAGTATAGAAAGGAGCCTCATCACAATGCTTTAACTGCTCTTCCATATTCGCTTTTATCATGTGCATAGGAACATGGCCAGGACCTTCGATGAAGGTTTGAACGTCATGCTTCCAGGCAATTTTTGTAAGCTCGCCTAGGGTGCGTAATTCAGCAAACTGCGCTTCATCATTGGCATCCGCAATAGAACCTGGGCGCAAACCATCTCCTAATGAAAAACATACATCATAAGCTTTCATTATTTCGCATATGTCTTCAAAGTGTGTATATAAGAAACTTTCCTTATGATGCGCTAAGCACCACTTAGCCATGATAGAACCACCACGACTTACAATGCCTGTGACCCGCTTAGCCGTCATTGGAACATATCGTAAGAGAACACCCGCATGAATGGTGAAATAATCCACACCCTGCTCTGCTTGCTCTATCAAGGTGTCTCTGAATAGCTCCCAAGTAAGATCTTCAGCAACTCCACCACATTTCTCTAAAGCTTGATAAATAGGCACTGTTCCAATGGGTACTGATGAGTTACGTATGATCCACTCGCGTGTCTCATGTATATTCTGTCCGGTTGATAAATCCATCACCGTGTCACCACCCCAACGAGTAGACCAGACTAACTTTTCAACTTCTTCCTGTATAGAAGAGGTAACGGCTGAGTTACCAATATTTGCATTTACTTTGGTTCTAAAATTACGACCTATGATCATAGGTTCGGTTTCTGGGTGGTTTATATTATTGGGTATAACAGCCCGTCCACGCGCAACTTCATCACGGACAAACTCAGGGGTAATTATTTTCGGAATAGATGCACCAAAGCTTTCACCTGGATGTTGCGCAGCTACGGCAATTTCTAACTCGGCTTCAGAAAGTGCTAAGTTTTCACGAATAGCGATGTATTCCATTTCTGGTGTAATAATACCCTGTCTTGCATAGTGCAACTGGGTAACATTCTTACCGGCTTTTGCTTTTCGTGGCTGTCTTTTACAATCAAAACGTAAACCATCAAGTGCTAAATTTTGTTCACGACTATTAGCATAGTTAGAACTAAGACCACTTAATAACTCAGTATCATCGCGATCATCGATCCAAGCTTGCCTAATTGAAGCTAAGCCTTTGCGAACATCAATTTCAATATTTGGGTCAGTATATGGGCCAGATGTGTCATAGACTCTGACTGAAGCATTTTCTTCGAGTTTGTCATTTTGAAGCTTTGTGGGACTAAGCGAAATCTCCCTCATAGCAACATTGATATCTGGGCGACTACCTTGAATGTATATTTTGCTTGATGCTGGAAACGGCTCTGTCGATAAGGCATCAACGTGAGCGGTTTCACTTAGCTTAGGAAAAGGTTTTTGAGACATTAAATGCTCCATATAATTGAAGTGTTCGTTATATAGCGGCATAAAGATAGGAGGTAAGTCGTACCACCTTGTTCCCTACGCTGGTGCTAACCAAATCAGGTTCAACGGGTCCCAAACTTACAAGCTAAGTGATTATTAAATCATATCGCTTTGGTCTCAGCCTTTACTATGGCTCCCCGACAAGAGCATAGATTGTAGGGGTGGCTTATCTATAAGGCAAGGGCTAAGCGTAATCATTGTCGATAAAATTAAGTCGAAAAAAAAGACATCATATTGATGCCTTTTGAATTGAAACTTGGACATTAACTAAAGTCTATAGCTTCTTGATAAAAGGATTTAGGGATTCTGATATTAGTTATAAATGATCTAAAGTCATCATCTTCTTTCCCGGCATCAAGAATCACTTCAATACTACCACCTTCTTTTTCAAGGAAGCCTTTTACTGCATCCAACCCTACTCCTCTGCCTGATACGTCCGTAACAGCATCGGCAGTAGAAAAACCAGATGAGAATATAAGGTTTGCAATATCAGATGCGCTTGGCTTGGGATCTGACTCTTGATAAATACCTTTTTCAATGGCCATATTGTAAATTCGACCAATCGCGATACCACGCCCGTCGTCACTAACAGCTAAATTGGCACCATTTTCATCGGGCGTAACATTTAATATAATTGTCCCGCTATCTGGCTTACCTTTTTGCTGGCGCTCTTCAATACCCTCAATGCCATGATCCATTGCATTACGAAATACATGCATGAATATATTATTCAGTGTCGAGTTGGCGTAGCTCTTAATAAGAATCCCCGCATTATCTATTTTAACATTAGGCTTACCTTTGCCTAACTGATCTGCTAAAGAATTAGCAGACTGAATGACGTCGGAAATCACCTCATCTAAAGGCTTGGCCTCCATGGACATCAACATAGTATATGCTTCAGAAACTACGCCTTTTACACTTTGATTCATATCAGACTGCGTCAAGGATTTTATATTTTCTAACCAAGTTGAAACTCTTTCAGGATCAAGAGAGATTCCATTAGATGCCTCACTATCACGACCAAGCTTCTCACGGAAGACGAAAGCATACTTCCCAATAATATTTTCAGCACCTGATAGTTCTTTCAATAATGTAGCTTGATTCCACTGAACATCTTCGTTCTTACGTAAGTCATCATAAGTACTTTCAACTTCATGAACGATGTCTGTAACCTGACTCAAACCATAAGTTCGCGCATTACCTTTTATGGTATGCATTGACCGGAAAAGGCTTGCAATTACATCAAGATCCTTGGTTGTATTAGCCTCAATCAACTCACGACATTCAGCCAAGAAGTCCTCAGCAGTACTTAAGAAATCTTTGAACTTGGCTGCATCTACAGCCAGAATCTCACCAATAATTGCCAATTCACGTTTCTGACCTTCAGCTTCTGCCTCTAGTGCTTTTAGCTCAGTCACGTCACGCACTGTCACCATTAGTTTGTCGACTTCACCTGCTTCACTAATGATAGGATCCCAATCAAGTTCGAGAATTTTTTCGCGACCATCGTCCATCTTAATAACCATTTCGGTCATCAAGCAGTGAGAGTTGAAATCGTACATCATTTCATCTTCACCAACGATGGCATCTACACCAGTAATATTCTGATCAACCGAATCTGAACCAGCGGTGGTGTTGCTAAACAACAAATCAGCAAAGTTTCGCGCAGCTATTCGGTCTGTTTCAAATATTTGCTCAAGATAAGCGGCATATTCTGGATGTATCAATCCGCCTGCCGTAATGGTAAACAAACCCTGATGCATGTTCGCCATCATGTTTGCGATATCATTATTTTTCTGTCTAAGTTCAGCAGTACGTTCTTCTACTTTAGCCTCTAGGTTTCTATTTTGCTCTTCTATGACCTCACGCATACGAATGCTTTTTATCGTCGTTACGAGTGAGCGAGCTACAGATGAGACAAATTCATAATCGGAATCCGCAAAGCTTACATTTTTAACATCACCCGATAAATTAATCACACCGACTAAAATATCCTTATCAACCAAGGGAACACATAGCAACGCTCTTTCTGAACCCGCATCATTGGAAACAAAATGCTTATCCTTAGATGTATTTTGTACGAAGATGATTTTTTTGGTTTCAGCTGCCTTACCTAGTATTCCCTGTCCCATTTCAAACTTAGCTGCTGAAGCCCCTGAGTCAATAGCTTTGGGTGGAAAGTGCGCTTTCACCTCAAGCTGATTTTTATCATTAGTCAAATAGACAGAGCCTTGGCCAACACCTATTTTTTCATGCATGCTCTCTAACACTTCTTCAAGTGCAGCATTTTGACTTTGCGCACCTGCAAGCGAACGACCTATTGAGTTGAGTTTTGCCAAATCAATCATCTTCTTGCGAATCGCCATACGCATCGAGTTAAAATTTTGCGCCGCTAA
>CAXBKC010000300.1:0-5476 GCA_963975615.1 uncultured Oleiphilus sp. | reverse complement strand
CTGACCATTAGTTACATAATCATCAGGAACACTAACACCTTGAACACCCACATCAACCACGATATAAGGTGTCATGTCGTTATCTAAGATCCAGTCGTTCAGTGCCCTAACCAGATAGGGACGGCTTGGAGTCATCTTATTCGGCCTCTAAACAATTTCTTTTCTAATGATGCATTTCTTTTTCAAGTTCAGACAAGCTGACTTTAAAAGATTCTCGCGCAAACATCCTCTCCATATATTTATGGATCGGCTTAGCTTGAGCGTCATCAAGAGTTATGTTCATGATAGGCAAACGCCAAAGCAGTGCAGAAACACAGCAATCAACGATTGTAAATTCCTCACTCATAAAATATGGCATTTCTGCAAATACAGGAGCAGTAGACGTCAAACTTTCTTTAAGCTCTTTTCTATAAGCATCTGCTTTTTTCGCGTCAGGGTCAGCTAGTATTGCATCAGCCAATCGACTCCAATCCTTTCGAATGCGATACATCATTAAACGACTTTGCGCTCGTGCAACCGGATATACTGGCAATAAAGGAGGGTGCGGGAATCGCTCGTCCAAATATTCCATCATAATATCTGACTCATAAAGAACTAAGTCACGATCGACAAGAGTCGGCAGATCATTATACGGATTGTGATCAGCTAATTCTGCCGGCTTACTGTCAGGATCGACATTCACAACATCTACAGCCACACCTTTTTCCGCAAGGACAATTCTTACTCGATGACTATAATGACTATTCCCGTCTGAAAAGAATGTCATCGATGAACGCTTAGTCACAACTCCCATTTTAAACCTCACACATATATAAACTAACACACCAGAAAAGTCTGGCTTTAAATTTGGCGGAATTATACACGATTTAAACATCCACTGTTAAAAATACTACCAATAGAATCAAAAAAGCCGCTAAAGCTAGGCATTAACGGCTATTATTTTATTTAAACTCAAAAGGTCTAGTGAATTTCACGCCAATACTCTTTATTTAAGAAGAAAACAAAGACAAAAAGGAAAGCGAGGAATATAAGTACATTTCGCCCAATCCTCTCACTCTCTAATCTTGATGGCTCACCAACATAAGTTAAAAAGTTAACCAAATCATAAATAACAGTATCGTATTCCTTTGGACTCAAAGCGCCCTCTGTCGAAAATTCAGTACAGCCACTCTGCTTAACAATATTGCCACTTAATGGATCAACAACAGGCTCAATCCCTAGAAGGGGCTCTTCAGCACACACGCCTTGAAGATCTGCTAAGACATGGGGCATACCAACATCTTTAAATACAACGTTATTGACACCATAAGGTCTCTTAGGGTCAACATAAAACCCTCTTAAATAACTATATATCCAATCTGGCCCACGCAATCGCGCACTTAATGTTAGATCTGGTGGAGGATTACCAAACCATAACTTCGCCTGATCAGTTGACATGGAAATATTCATTAACTGACCTATTTTAGTATCGCCAACCAAAAGATTTTCTTCAAAAATCCTGTGTGGAATTCCTAAATCAGTTGCCGCCCTTTCATAGCGAGCATACTGCATAGAGTGACACGCAAAGCAGTAATTCATATAAGTAGACAAGCCATTCTGCAACGACTCTTTATCTGAGATATTTGTCTTAATATGATCGAGAGGTACAGCAGATCCACCAGCAGCCATAGCACCCAAAGAGCAAATAGATAAAATTGACGCTAAAATTATCCTTTTAATCATCCCGTTACCCTCTCTGGAACTGGCTTTGTTTTCTCAAACCTTGTAAACCAAGGCATCAAGATAAAATAAGCAAAATATACCACCGTTAATACTCTGGCCAACATTGTCCTTTCAGGCGTCGCGACAACAACCCCCAAGTAACCCAGAATAGCGAAAGATACTACCAACAACGCTAAAGCTACTTTGCTCATCCAGCCTTTATATCGAATAGATTTCACAGGACTTCTATCTAGCCAAGGCAGAACAAATAAGATTGCGATAGCTGCCCCCATAACAACAACACCTAAAAACGCATCAGGAACAGCACGCAGCATTGCATAGAACGGCGTAAAGTACCAAACAGGCGCGATATGGTCAGGCGTCTTTAAAGGGTTAGCAGGCTCAAAATTAGGCTTCTCAATGAAATAGCCTCCCATTTCAGGAAAGAAGAAAACTACACCACAAAAAACAAACAAGAATACAACTATTCCAACCAAGTCATGAACGGTATAAAAAGGATGGAAAGGGATCCCATCTTTAGGTATTCCATTTTCATCTTTGTTTTTCTTAATTTCGATACCATCGGGGTTATTAGAACCGACCGTATGAAGCGCAAGAATATGCAGTACAACTAAAGCCAAAATGACGATTGGCAATGCAACAACATGCAAGGCAAAGAATCGATTTAAGGTAATACCAGAAATCAAATAATCACCACGAATCCACAAGGATAGATCTTCACCAATATAAGGAATAGCACCAAATAAGTTAACGATTACCTGCGCGCCCCAGTAAGACATCTGCCCCCAAGGCAACAAATACCCCATAAAGGCCTCTGCCATAAGCGCCAGATATATAGTCATACCAAAGATCCAAATCAATTCTCTTGGTTTTTTATATGATCCATACATTAAACCTCTAAACATATGCAGATAGACCACAATAAAGAATGCTGACGCACCTGTTGAGTGCAAATACCTTAGCAGCCAACCATATTCAACATCCCTCATGATGTACTCTACAGAAGCAAATGCACCTTCCGCAGTAGGGTTATAACTCATAGTCAACCAAATACCAGTTAGTAGCTGGTTAACTAAAACAACCATAGATAAAACACCAAACACATACCAAACATTAAAGTTTTTTGGTGCGTAGTATTTACTCATATGATTTTCAAACGCTTCAACTATTGGTAAGCGCTCGTCAATCCAATTAATTAGCTTTTGCATTAGCCTTGCACCTCATCTTCACCTATTACGACTGTCTGATCATCTACATATCGATAAGGAGGTATTTCTAAATTCTTAGGCGCTGGAACGCCACTGAATACACGACCAGCCAAATCAAAGCGAGATCCATGACACGGACAGAAAAAGCCACCAACCCAATCCTGGTCAAACTCTTGCGGCTTCACCTCCGGAACAAACTGAGGCGAACAACCTAGATGCGTACAAATACCTACAATAATTGCATATTCTGGTTTTATTGAGCGATAAACACCTTTTATATATTCAGGCTGCTGAGGCACAAGAGAATTAGGATCTCGTAGGACATCAGTTAACTTATCAATATTATCCAGCATCTCCTGAGTACGACGAATAACCCAAACAGGCTTTCCTCGCCACTCTATCGTCATTCGCTGCCCCGGTTGCAACTTCCCAATACTTGCCCTAACAGGCGCACCAGCCGCTTTAGCCTTTGCACTAGGGTTCCAAGAAGCAACAAAAGGAACAGCCGCCCCTATCACACCCACGCCACCGACTACCGAGGTAGCACCGATCAAAAATCGGCGTCGGCCAGCATTAACTTCGCCATCACTCATACAGGCATCTCCCAAAATCAACTACTTAAATGTAGTCTTTGTTATTGCTTCCATGAAAAATTTAACTTCATGACCAGCTTTCTATAAAAATTCGAAACCCTAAACACTATTGACATACTTCAAAAGCCTGAGATAGTAATTAAATTGAAGTACTGCTTCAACCATTTTAATCAATTAGGGGTAGATAAAAGCAAAAAAAAGATAAAAAAAAACGCCTGACAACAAAAGCTGACAGACGTTTCCAGATCTTGATAACTTATCGTTTCGAGAACTGAGGCTTCTTACGAGCTTTCCGAAGACCAACCTTCTTACGCTCAACCTTTCTCGCATCACGAGTAACCCAGCCAGCTTCACGAAGTGCCGCTCTGTGTGACTCATCATATTGCAATACCATGTCTAATTGCACCTGCCTGACCTGTTGTACCACCACCTTTAACAGTGATCTTTAAATCAAACTTGTCTGCTAGCGACAATAACTCAAGCGGCTGCCTAACAACCATTTGAGCTGTCTTACGACCAAAAAACTGATCTAACGGACGACCATTAACCTCAATGTTTCCGCCACCAGATTTCATAAAAACGCGCGCCGCTGAAGATTTACGACGACCTGTACCATAATTGTATGTAGTTGACATAATCGCCTTCCGTTAAATTTCTAAAGCTTGCGGTTGCTGAGCAGCATGCGGATGAACATCACCAGCATAGACTTTCAGCTTCTTAAACATTTCACGACCTAGAGGACCTTTTGGCAGCATACCCTTAACCGCAGTTTCAATAATCTGCTCTGGCGCTTTAACAATCAATTTATCGAAAGAAATTGATTTTAAACCACCAATATAACCAGTGTGACGATGATACATTTTATCACTTGCTTTCTTACCAGTTACAGCAACTTTCTCAGCATTTACAATAACAATGTAATCACCTGTATCTACGTGAGGAGTGTATTCTGGCTTATGCTTGCCCCTTAAACGGCTCGCAATCTCACTGGATAAGCGACCAAGTGTTTTGCCTGCTGCATCGACTACGTACCAGTCGCGTCTTACGCTTTCTGGTTTTGCACTTAACGTTTTCATTTAATTTCGCCTTTATATGCTCTACTGAGCTTACCAAGCCTAAATAGCTCTTGTATTTAGGTGCTTCTTTATCACAACACGACTTCCTGAGACGGGGCTGACTCAAAAAGATATGTTGATAAATTTTAGGGCGCAGATTGTAATATAAAACAAACCACTATTGCCAGTTTTTTTTCACTTCTTTAACTGCACAACTACTGAATGAATAATTGTACACTATTTTGCCATAAGGAACTTTCAAGAATGTCTCCCGATTCAGGCCTAATTCTTTTTAATTCCTCAAAAACTTCGCACACATCCAAAGGGCTCCCTTGGCCAGATTCTGCCCCAGAAACATACATATCCGGCGAATCTGTTTCTAACACCAAAGCACTTAGTGGCGCTTTCGATATTGATGCTTTTGTTTTGAAAGACGTAGGCCAAGTAATGACAGGACCAACGCCAATCTTTAATCCTAATTTAATATAATTCATCATAAGCTCAAAGCTTCCGGAAAATGCATGCACTACACCACCAACTAAATTATATTTCTTTAAACTAAGCAATGCCTCTGCATGAGCCTTACGCACATGAATGATTACCGGCAAAGCATATTTCTCAGCCAACGCTAACTGCGCTTCAAACAACTTTATCTGCTTTTCAGTATCAGGCCGAGTAAAGTCCAAGCCTATTTCACCAATTGCAACCAACTTTTTACAGCGCTCTTCTTTTAACCTGCTTATTTCTACCGCTAACTTAGACACGCATTCATTCTGATGATACTCAATAAAATAAGGATGCAAACCCAAACCAAAGTAAAAGCGACTATCGGCAGAGCAAAGTTCAACAACCTTAGACCACGTTTCGGACCTCACTGAAGGGACAACCAACATCCCCA
>CAXBKC010000299.1:0-5499 GCA_963975615.1 uncultured Oleiphilus sp. | reverse complement strand
ATGATATGAGAGGTCGATTATCTGGGATCTTAACTAAACTAATGTATGCAGAGTCTTTACTGAATAAAAGTGAATCACAGATAAACCTTAAGGAACAAGCTAAAGATAATCCTTCGGCCCAGATAGCTGATTCAACAAAAAGTAATTCAGCAACCGAAGTGAAGAATGACGACTAGAACCTTACCACAATGGTTGGAGTTTATTTCGCATACTCATTCATCAGAAATCGAGATGGGCTTAGATCGAGTCAAAGCTGTCTTTAATGAGCTAAAGCTTAATCCTTATACAGCTAAAATTGTTTTAGTAGCTGGCACAAATGGAAAAGGTTCAACTGTCGCGATGATCGAGGCCAGTCTTTTGGCTTTAGGTTATCGAGTTGGGTCATATACCTCTCCTCACATACTCACCTATAATGAGCGTGTACGTATAAACGGTTTGAACGTGGTTGACTCTGTCTTGGTGAAGGCCTTTGATAATGTTGAAAAAGCAAGGCATCAGATACCACTTACATATTTTGAATACGGAACTTTAGCCGCTTTTGATTCTTTGTTTTCAAGTGGATTAGATGTCATCTTGCTTGAAATAGGTCTAGGTGGTCGGCTTGATGCAGTTAATATTATTGAGCCAGATATTAGTATTATTACATCTGTCAGTATCGATCATGCCGACTGGCTTGGTAATAATGTTGAGGAAATTGGCATAGAAAAGGCCGGAATCCTACGGAAAGATGCTCTATTTATTGGTGGAGAAAACTTACCTCAAACGGTTTTGACAAAAGCTGATTCGCTGGTCTGTGACACATTCTTGTGTCGAAGTGAGTTTGATGTAAAAGAAAGTTCCTCGGGAAGGATCATTGATTTAACAGTAGATTCTGTAAAACAGTCATTTAGCGGCTTTCCAGCTTCTTCATTACCTGATAATAATATTTTAATCTCCATTCAGGCAGTCATTCATCTTCTTGGAATGCTTCAATATAGCAAAGCAATTGATCAGCAGTCGTATAACACCATTTTGGGGGCTGTTGAGCGATTGAAGTTGCCCGGTCGTCTTGAAAAAATAGAACTATCTAGTGGAATTGATGTTTTTATTGATGTGGGTCATAACCCACATGCTGCTGAATTCTTGAAAGATTTCTTGCTGAACAATTCTTTATCTGAAAAGAAAGTCCAGATTGTATATTCTTCCTTGATCGATAAAGATGCCTTAGGGGTTATGAGTGTTTTATCGCCTTTAGTTGATCGATGTATTCTTGCGCCTTTAGATACCGAGCGTGCCATGTCTCTGAATCAATTATTAAGCTTTGCAAGTAAGTCCGGAATGAAAAATGTGTTATCTTTCACCTCTATAGATTTGGCAATCGAGAAAGCATTATCTTACTCGCTTGACTCAGCAAAAAATAATGAACCAGTGCTAACCCTTATCTTTGGTTCATTTTATATCGTGGAGGCGGCTAAACGCTTTTTTGAAACTTATGACTGATACTGTAGATACTTTAAAGCAGAGAGTGGTTGGTGCTTTCGTTATTATTTCGTTAGCTGTGATTTTTTTACCTATGATTTTTGATGAGCCTCGTCAACAGGAAAGCAATATTATTGTTCCTGTTCCGCCACGGCCAGCATTTCAAGTTAAGGAAATAGAGAGACCGGTTAAACCAGAGTTTCAGCGTCTTCAGGTTAATCTCAAAACTCAAAAAGTTGTAGAGGAAGAAAGGAGTGCTTCAGCTTCAAATCAGCTCAAAATTGATACTGATATAAATAAGACTGTGGAAGCGGTTATCAAGGATTTGGACGTTACAACTGCCAATGAAAATGATTCTTCTGAGAAGGTTGTAGGTACTTCTATGACGGATAGCTCACCAAAAGTTAGTCATTTACCTGTTTTTAAAAACGTTTGGATGGTGCAGTTAGGTGTATTTACTAAAACAGAAAATGCCTATCAACTTAGAGACCAAGTAAGAAAAGCCGGTTTCGATTGCCATACGAAAAAAATAGACTTGAATGGTACCACTGCTGTTAAGGTTTTCTCTGGCCCATTTGTTGACAAAACTGAAGCAGAGAAAATGAAACTAAAACTAGATAAAAAGCATAAACTCGATACGAAGGTAATATTTTTTGATGCTTAAAGGCATCGAACTTTGTTATCATGCGCGACATTAATAAAGCTGTCTAATTAGAGTGTTTACTTAAGATGAAGTTATCATCTTCCATCTTGATTTTTTTCATTCTGATTCAATAGCTTGCATAAACTTTCAATAAAGTTATCTGATCACTGTCATAAAACAAAGGTAAAGCACCGTTAAATGTCTGGATTAAATTGGGCTGATTGGACGCTCATTGTCATTATTTCATTATCCAGTTTAATGAGCCTAAGAAGAGGCTTCATTAAAGAAGCCTTATCGCTTGCTACTTGGGTCGTCGCCTTTGTGGTTGCTCGGACATTTCATCCAAATGTGCAGACATTGCTAGCAGGGTCTATAGATGAACCGACCTTGCGAACAATTTCAGCCTTTACCATTTTATTTATAGGCACTTTACTTGTTGGCTCTGGTGTAAATTTCATCGTTGGCGCATTAGTTCGATTGACAGGTTTGACCCCAGTTGACCGCTTGTTGGGTGTGGCATTTGGCTTATCCAGAGGCTTAGTTCTATCGGTTGTTATAATAGCCGTTCTTAGATTAACCCCATTCTCTCAGAGTGAATGGTGGCTGAATTCCGTCATGATTGAGAATCTCTCCATACTTGAGCAGTGGTCTCGGTCTGTTTTTGAAAATCAAACAGAAACGAAAGTTTGAAAAAGAGGTAGTTTATGTGTGGCATCGTTGGCGTTGTAGCCAAAAGTAACGCAAATCAAATGCTCTATGATGCATTAACTGTTCTACAACATCGTGGACAGGATGCAGCAGGCATTGTTACGTGTCAGGATGACCGATTTTTCTTAAGAAAGGCTAATGGTTTAGTTAGAGATGTTTTTAGAACTAGGCACATGCAGCGCCTGGCCGGTAATGTGGGTATAGGGCATGTTCGCTACCCAACAGCTGGGTCTTCTAGCTCCGCTGAAGCTCAGCCATTCTATGTGAACTCTCCATATGGCATTACATTGGCTCATAACGGTAATTTAACGAATGCTGCAGAACTTGCTGATGGCGTATTAAAGTCAGACTTAAGGCATGTAAATACAAATTCAGACTCAGAAGTATTATTAAATGTTTTCGCCCATGAGCTTCAGGTTCAGGGTAAATTGGTTCCAACTCATGTTGAAATATTTAATGCAGTCAAAGCCGTTCATAAGCGTTGTCGTGGTGCTTACGCGGTTATAGCGATGATTACCGGCTATGGTATTTTAGCTTTTCGTGATGCGCACGGTATACGTCCTGTTTGTTATGGTAAAAAAGAAACTGAAACAGGAACAGAGTATATGATTGCTTCAGAGAGTGTGGCATTAGGCGCTCTAGGTTTTGAACTCGTAAGAGATATTGCGCCCGGTGAAGCGATTTATATTGAAAATGATGGGCAGCTATATACAGAGCAGTGTGCTGAAAATCCGCAATTAAACCCATGTATCTTTGAACATGTTTATTTCGCTAGGCCGGACTCTATCATCGATAAAGTATCGGTATATAAAGCGCGGCTTAGAATGGGCGAAACATTGGCTCAGAAAGTTTTGAAGCTTTGGCCTGATCATGACATAGATGTTGTTATCCCAATCCCAGACACCAGTAGAACCTCTGCCATGCAAATGGCTTATGAGCTCGGTGTAAAGTTTAGAGAAGGGTTTATTAAGAATAGGTATATTGGTCGTACTTTTATTATGCCGGGCCAATCTCAACGTAAAAAATCAGTAAGACAAAAATTGAACCCTATTGAGCTAGAATTTAAAGATAAAAATGTCATGTTGGTTGACGATTCAATTGTTCGCGGGACTACGTGTCGTGAAATTGTTCAAATGGCAAGAGATGCTGGTGCTAAAAAGGTATATTTTGCTTCTGCTGCACCAGAAGTTCGCTTCCCAAATGTTTATGGTATTGATATGCCAGCAGCTAAAGAATTGATCGCCCATGGTCGTACGGTTGAAGAAATTCAAGATTTAATTGGTGCTGATTGGTTGGTCTACCAAGACTTGGAAGACCTAATAGAATGTGCCCAGGAAGGTAATGAGCATATTAAGCAGTTTGATTGTTCTGTGTTTAATGGAGAGTACTTAACGGGTGATATTTGTGACGACTATCTTATTCGTTTAGAAAAATCCAGAAATGATGCAAATATGCGAAAAGCTAATGAGGATGAAGAAAATATTGATCTTCATAATGATGATTAACTTTCTTCTCCAACTAGTTAATAAGTAAGAGATTATATATGTCAGATAGCGCCAAAACAGAGAACAAAATTCCTATTGCAAAGCTTGATGGTGCAGCAATGGAGACTCTAGCTATTCGAGCAGGTCAAATCCGCAGCCATCAACTCGAACATAGTGAAGCGATCTTTCCGACGTCTAGCTTTGTTTTCAATACAGCAAAGGAAGCTGCGGAAAGGTTCTCTGGATCTGCTCCAGGCAACATTTATGCCCGCTTTACTAACCCTACCGTAACGATGTTCGAGCAGCGGTTGGCTAGTATGGAAGGCGCAGAAAGAGCGGTTGCAACTGCATCTGGTATGGCAGCAATTATGTCGGTATGTTTTGCCTTGCTAGAGCAGGGTGATCATATAATCTGTTCGCGAAGTGTGTTTGGAACGACTAATGTCTTACTTGAAAAGTACGTGCGTAAATTTGGCGTAGAGATTAGTTTTGTTGAGCTGTCTAATTATGAGAGTTGGAGCCAAGCTTTAAAGCCAAATACCCGCTTTTTATTCCTAGAAACGCCTTCCAATCCTTTATGTGAAGTTGTAGATTTAGTGCGCTTAGCTGATATAGCACATTCGGGAGTCCACCCAAAAGGCACATTATTAGTTGTAGATAATTGCCTATGCACACCAGTGCTTCAGCAGCCTTTAGCTTTAGGTGCAGATTTAATTGTACATTCAGCTACTAAATATATAGATGGCCAAGGTCGTTGCTTAGGTGGCGCTGTGGCAGGTAATGCAGACATTATTGAAGAGGTTCATGGTTTTTTGCGTTCCGGTGGTCCTTCTTTAAGTCCTTTTAATGCTTGGATCTTGCTCAAAGGTCTAGAGACGCTTAGTTTGAGAATGTATGCTCACTCAGCAAGTGCGTTAAAAGTTGCCCAATGGCTTGAACAGCAAGAGGGTGTTGAGCAAGTTTATTACTCGGGTTTAACAAGTCATCCGCAGTATGAATTAGCGCAAAAGCAACAAAAAGCTGGTAGCGGGGTTTTATCGTTTAAGATAAAAGGCAATAAAGAGGCTGCCTGGCGCTTTATTGATTCACTTGATTTCATTTCTATCACTGCAAATTTAGGTGATACGAAAAGTACAGTTACTCATCCTGCAACAACTACGCATGGGCGTTTAACAGAAGACGATAGGCAGAAGTCAGGTATTACTG
>CAXBKC010000298.1:0-5525 GCA_963975615.1 uncultured Oleiphilus sp. | reverse complement strand
ACGTAAGCCAAAGTCTGAGTGGTGTTTAAAGCCCTTTTCTAGCAAATTAATATAGTGTTCTACCGAAATGGAAGATAGGCCACTTTGACCGATTACATTATCTGCAACCACATTAGTCAGCTCTGGCTTAAGACCAAGCTCATCAGCGACTTTTTGCAATGTATTCCAATAGGGAAGGGCAACATGCCCTTGTAAAGGTGCAGTTGTCGTCGGAGAACAAGATGTTGTCATAGTTTCACAAGCCAAAATACATACTTTGAATTATCGTATTGAGAATACAAGAATAATCAAAATAAGCCTAGTATGAACTTTTTATCTTAGGCGGCATTCGATAGCTTAGTAATGAGGTTGATGTGACTGATTTTTTTAAAGACTGGCTAGCCTTATATCAAGACCCCATGTTTTGGTATTTTCCTGTTGCGACACTTGCTTTAAGTGTTGGCTCTTTCTTAGTAGTTGCTTTGCCGTGGACATTGCTAGCATGGTTAGACCCGGAATGGGCAAAGCCTTATAAGATTCAGCAAAAGCCTTTTCAGGTGAATAAATACTTTTGGCCTAACATTGCACGTATCACGATAAACTCTACCATGATGTTTTTAGTTGTGGTGCTGGCGTGGCCTTTATTGCGGTTTGCTAATATAGGTACAGGGCCCGTACCTGCGTGGTATGTTTTTGTTTTTCAAATCGCTTTCTTTCTTATTTTAGATGATTTCTTATTTTATTGGATGCATCGTTATATGCACGAAAATAAGTGGTTTTTACGCAATGTGCATTCAGTACACCATCGAATAAGAAACACCTGCGCGCTAGATGGCAACTATTTTCACTGGCTCGAGTTTGTCATGATTGGTTCTTTAGCCATGCTTGGGCCCATATTATTAGGCTGCCATCTGTATGTGCTTTATGCATGGATTATTATCAGAAATATAGAGGGAGCAGATGGCCATGCAGGGTATGACTTCCCTTGGAATCCGCTGCGTTTTTTACCGCTCTACGATGGGCCTGTCTATCACGATTTTCACCATGCTCGCTTCAAAGGAAACTATGCAGGGGCCTTGCATTACGTAGATCGCTTTTTTGGTACGTATATTAAAGAGTATTTGGACTATAAGAAGTATCATGTTTATCCAGAAAAACTCATACAGATGGAAAAAAGCAAGACATAGTGCAAATGATTACCTTCACAACTCTGTGTTCCAAATTATGTGTTACTTTAATGGTCTTAAAGCTGCTATAACTGCATTTATTTGTGAATTTAGAGATTATCAAAATGGATAAAAAAGTTCCGGGTATTTCTACACCTCCACCGCCAGATATTAATGCTGATGAGTTTGTGAAGGTCGTTGAGTCTCGTCGTTCGGTGCGACGGTTTACCAACGAGCCTGTACCAGATGAGATTGTGAATAAGTGTCTAGATCTTGCGATGTTGACGCCTAATTCTTGTAATCTTCAGCCTTGGGAGTTTTACTGGATTAAAGATAATGATGTGCGCGACAAAATAGTGACGGCATGTTTGAGTCAGAATGCGGCTAAAACATCACAACAGTTAATCGCTGTTGTTGCTCGCACCGATACTTGGCGTAAGCATTGTATTCAACAGATTGAGCAGTGGCCCGATAACAATATGCCGAAACTTGTTGAAAACTTTTACCGAAAAGTTGCCCCTTTTCAATATTATCAAGGCCCTCTTAATGTTTTTGGGACGATGAGAAAAGCGTTCTTCAGTGTGGTTGGTTTGACTCGGCCAGTACCTCGTGGTCCAAACTCGAAGCATGAAATGGAAACTTGGGCGGTGAAAAGTACGGCTTTGGCGGCGCAAAATTTGATGCTCGCGTTTAGAGCTTTTGGTTACGATACTTGTCCGATGGAAGGATTTGATTCGGTGAGAGCAAATAAGGCACTTAAAATTCCGAAAGACGGTCAGATTATTATGTTCGTGGCTGTTGGGAAGCGAGCTGATAATGGCATTTACAACTCTCAATTACGCTTTTCTCGTGATGAATTTATAAAGGTTGTTTAGTGTTATTAAGTTTAACAAGGATGGAAATAAATCCATCCTTGTTAAACTATCTTACTAGATGCTTTTGGCCTTTCTCTTTTCTGCAAGCATATTGGTTCCCATATCGGGGGACATAATTGCTTTCTCTAGTTCTTCAAACTCTTCATAAACAAATTGTCCGAGTATTTCTAGGTCTGGCAGAAAATCAGATGCACCAATAATACCAAAATCTAACTTTCCATTGTAAGAAAACATGGTGACGTTGAGTCTGTGTCCTGGGCCAAGGGTGCTGACAGGATACCAGCCCAAAAGCTCGGCGCCTTCAAGAAAAAGTGCATTTTTTGGCCCCGGGACATTTGAAACGATAGTATGAGAGAGTGCAGGTAGAAGCTCGCTAGCATGTGCAATATCGAATAACTGTGCGAGGCCATTTGTGACCAGGGAGTAGGCTTGAATGCTGACAGCGGGCGAGGCATCGATTTGATGGCGGACAGCCTGAAGCGATGTACCAATTTCACGCAAGCGAATAACTGGATCATCGGTTTTGGGGGATAATGTTGTCGCCACTAGGCCAATTTGGTTACCTCCAACTTTTGCATCTTCTTTTCTCAAGCTAACGGGCATGGTGATTGTTAATGTTGCATCAGTCGGGTGGCCGATATGTTCAAGGTATCGATGAAGGGCTCCATCCAGACATGTCAGTGCAATGTGGTTAAGTGTATTACGCGTAATTTTACGCAGGTGATTTACACGATCCATTGGTAGCGAAGAAATAGTAAAAGTGCGCTTTGATGTGACTGGGCCTGTCAATGGTGTGGGAGCAGCCGTAAACGGAAGTGAAATTGCATTTTTTGTTAGGCCTACAGCTTCAAGGCAGAGTTGGGTTGAAATACGCGAAAGCCCGTAGGCGGCTTTTAAGTTGCCACTGGCGGTTGCTAAAACTTTATCCATTAATGTGGGTTTCGCTCGGCCAGACTTTTTATTATAAGGGTTGTCGGTTCTTGCCCAAAAGGGCGGGCGGCCTTTTTCAGTTTTAACGTTGCTAAGAGTTCGCTCCATTATTTTGCCAGCTGAAATGCCATCTAGCACGCTATGGTGAAAACTAAAATAAATGGCAAACCTATTGTCAGTTAGACCTTCTATAAAAAAACATCGCCACAAAGGTTTAGACATGTCTAGCCTTGGCTCATGTAGCTCGGAAACCAGAGCGTTTACTTCTGCATCGCTCGCTTCATTTAAGGTAATTAGAAAAACGTGATCTTTAGCGCAGAAGTTAGTATCTTCTTTCCAGCAGGGTGCTAGCGGGTTTTTGTTGTTTAACATTAAGTTATATGGAGCATACACCGTATCGACTGTGACCCAGCTTTCATATAGATTCTTGACGAAGTTTTTTGACGCGCGAGCAGGTTTTTTATACGTCTGTAAACCTGCGATATGTTTTGGGCTTTGGTTAGTTTCAGTAATAATAAAACCGTTATCAACAATAGTGAGGGGGCGATTTGCCATAATTATTTCCTATTGGGTATTAAAGTTTGTTATTAGAATTTTTATTCAGTTTAATACATAGTATTTATCAATGCCGAGCATTAGTTTTTGTTTTGATAAGCATATAGAAATTGTTTTGATAAACCTAGAGTAATTGTTTTGATGGGGAGTTGTGAAAAAAACACTCAAGTTGTTTAATTTTCGCTCTAACATATCTAAAGTTGTATAGTGTTTTTATCTTACGTGGCGAATCGCTGATGTTTTGCATGTTACGTGTTTTATAAGCACTTTATTGAGAGTTGATTTTATGCGCGTACGTTACCAAACTTTAGAGTTTCAAGATGTCGATATACATTTAAAAACCCTTCGAGATAATCAAGAATATAATGATCCTCTCGGAGAAGCTGAAGCTCTTGGTATTTCTTCTGCCCAATGGCCTCTTTTTGGCGTCTTATGGGATTCTGGTAAAGTCTTAGCCTTGGTGATGGAAGAATATAAAGTTGAGGGCAAGCGTATTTTAGAAATTGGCTGTGGCATGGCCTTATCTAGTCTGTTATTAAACTCCCGACATGCGGATATTACAGCGACAGATTACCATCCAGAAGCGGGTGGCTTTTTGTTAGATAACGTTCGGCTGAATCAAGGGCGAAACATACCATTCTTAAGAACAGATTGGGAAACTATCACTGATGGTTTAGGGGTTTTTGATATGCTTATCGGTGCCGATTTGCTCTATGAACACTCTCACATAGATCTACTCTCACAGTTTATTGAGCGTCATGCTAAACCCAAGTGCGAAGTTGTGTTGGTAGATCCTGGTCGAGGTAATCATGCTGCCTTTAGTAAGAGAATGGTTAAGCTTGGTTATGTGCATAGCCAGGAGTTAGTTTCTAAAACCCAAATTAAATTAGTATTTAAAGGCACTATTCTTACTTATTTACGTGGTTAAAAAATATTATATCCCGTGCATGAAATAATGCTTGCTAGGGTGTTTAAACAGGTATATAAAGCAAAAAATAGCATGATAATGTCATGCAGTATGTTTCTCTTTTATTTTTGGTGTGCAACGCACTAATTCTAATTCGAGAGCGCTGTCGTGTATTGATGATTATGTGATTTTTTTGTTCTCTTCTCGTGACTTCCTTACTAGTACTTTTCTTTAATCTTCTACCCAGGGTTATTTATGCACACTGACGGCTCTATTCCTTACAAAATTATTCAACTAGCTCATATTGGTAGTCACCTGATACCAGGAGCTGATGACTTTCTTGTTCAGCAAAAATCTGCAATACGCTTCCGTGATGCTTATTATCTAAAATATCCACAAGGGGAAGTTTGGTTGATGGAGTATGGGGTATTAGTAAGCTGGAATTTGACTGCCGATGAGCAGCAGGTCTTATATCGTGAGTTAAAAGAGTGGTTTATTGATGAAGGTGTAGAGCATGTGTCTGAACGCTATTCGTATATTATTTCTCCTGATGCAGAGTTTCAAATTAGACATGATGCGGTTACGATTAATACCGATGATAAGCTAGTTCGGTTGGCGTTAAGTCATGCTTTTGCCCAATCAACTAAACTGCAGGTTTTTGAAGACAGAGCGCAGCAAGTCATTAGTAAAAATCGTTCAATAACGAAAGAATTAGCATCGACAGGAACGATTAAGCTAAGTCGGAAAAACTTGGCAAAGTTACGTGGGGTGTTATTCGATACGGGCAGCGATATTTCTCTGCATTTCAACTTATTGGATACACCAGAGTTCTTTTGGGATTACCCAGAGGTGGAACCCTACTATATAGCGTTAATGAAGTATCTGGATTTGAAACCTCGAATTGATATTTTGAATCATAAGCTGGCGACGATAAGAGAGCTTTTAGATATGCTCGCCTCAGAACAGCACCATAAACATGCAGCTTGGTTAGAATGGATTATTATTATTTTAATTGCCGTAGATATTGTTGTTTACTTTACACCTAAGTAATAGAGCCTGAAGGCTCACCGTAATAACGTAACGAGTCATAAAGAAAATCACCTGTACCAATCG